>WQYS01000203.1 GCA_009781125.1 Acidobacteriaceae bacterium
CGCGGAGAGAAAAAGCAGGTTCCTCGTTTCACTCGGAATGACAATTCAAAAGGGCACATCCATTTGGATTCTGTTCTGAGGATGACGGTTTTAGCAGAGCGCCAACGGCGCTTCCGATACCAGCCCATAAGCGCTACTGCGCGTTGCCGTAGCCAGCCTTGTACGCCTTCTGGAGCACGGTGAAGGCCAGCTTCTTGTGTCCCTGATCGCTGACGAGGCCCTTGCGGTTGAAGTAGTCTTGCACGCCGGGCAACTGGCGCGTCGGCGAGCGGAAGTCCATCAGAATCCACGGACTCATGCCGCGAATCTGCGGAACCCGCGCCCACATAGGCAGATTGTGTTCATAGATGGATGCCTGATACTCCTCGGTCCAGCGTTCGCTGTCCGGGCCGTGGCGTCCGGCGGGAGCGCCGCCGCCAAACTCGGAGACGATGACGGGCTTCTGGTACTTGATGTTCCATGTAGTCTGGCTGGCCAGCTCCGGCGCGCCCTCGTACCAGCCGATGTAACTGTTGATGCCGAGCACATCGAGCGCTTCGCCCAGCGGGTCGTCCACTACCTTCTGATGAACTCCGCCATCAGAGACCAGCAGCGCCGCCGTGACCAGCCGCTCCGGGTCGAGCGAGCGGACTTCATGGGCCATGTCCGTGAGGTACTTGGTGCGGTTGGGAGCGTTCGCGGGCGTCTCGTTGGCAATCGACCACAGGCCAACGGAGGCGCGGTTGCGGTCGCGCGCGATCATCTCCTCGACCTGCTGCTTGTGCAGTTCGAAGACCGTGGGATTATCGAACTGGAGAGCCCAGTAGCCAGGAACCTCCGACCAGACGAGGATACCCACACGGTCGGCCAGCCGCGTCATCCGCTCGTCGTGGGGATAGTGCGCCAGCCGGACATAGTTGCAGCCAAGCTCCCTGGCCCAGCCGAGAAGCGTCTCCATGTCCTTCTCCGAAGAGGCTCGTCCGGTGCGGTAGGGGGCCTCGGCGTGAATGCTGATGCCGCGCAGGTAGACCGGCTTGCCGTTCAGCAGGATCTCGGTGCCGCGCGTTTCGATGGTCTTGAAGCCCATCTCTTCATGGAGCACGTCGCCGGCAACAGCCAGATCGACCTTATACAGCCGGGGAGTCTCAGGAGACCAGAACTGAACTCCTGTGACGGGAAAGGAAACCGCAGCCCGGCCATGGGCGTCGGTCTGGGCCGTGGTGTGGGCCTGCAGCTCGGGGATATCCACCTCGACCGTCTGTGAGGCCGTGTCGGAGGCCGTGACTCCGGTCAACTGAATCCAGCCTTCTATGCGGCTGCGGGTGGCGCGGTCCAGATGCAGATCGTAGCCGGAGATAAAGGTTTGAGGCACTTCGACGAGCGAAACCGAGCGCGTGAGGCCGCCGTAGTTCCACCAGTCGGTCTGGAGCGTAGGAACTCCATCGATCAGCCGCGTGTTATCGACTACGGCGACGATGAAGTTTGCGCCGTCCTTCAGCGCCGAGGTCACCTCGCAGTCGAAGGTGGTGAAGCCTCCCTCGTGCTGGCAGACCTTCATACCGTTGATCCAGAAATAAGACCTGTAGTTGGCGGCTCCTATATGAAGAAAGACGCGCTTTCCGCTGCCAGGATGAAAATCGAAGTCGCGCTGATACCAGAGGGGGCCTTCGTAGAAAAACAGTCTCTCCTGCTGCGTGTTCCAGTCGCCCGGCACCTTGAGTGTGGACGACCTGGAGAAATCGTATTCGATGAGCATGTTTGAGCCTGGCTCGGGGCGCCGATTAAGAAACCATCCATCCTTCTTCTCCTCATGATGGAAGGAGTAGAGGCCGGTGAAGTAGGGATCGGCAATGGAGTGCCAGTCGCCGTCGAGAGAAGTCTGAGGACGGCGATCCGCACCTTCCAGAACGGTTGTATTCGCCGTGAACGCAGCCGTCTGCCGGCCTGGCTGCGCATCTGCTGCGGGGAGAACAAGAAGAACGGAAGCGAGTAGAAGGAAAATACGTGAAAGTGCGCTTCTTGGCATGAGGCAAACTCCATCAGGCTCTAACAGAATATCCATTTCAGGTGACAACGAAGAGCTTAGCAGGAAAGTGGACCAGCGCAGAAGGAAGTTTTTAGCTGGCCAATACAGACTATAGCCCCGAGCGGCTTGCGGCCGGTGTGCGCCTGATCCGGAATCGACAAACGAATCCAACTCTATATACATTCCATACCACAAAAATCTACACTGTTAGTGGTCAGACCTTTTATTTCATCTGGAGCTTTCGACATCACGACGAATACCACCGCTCGGTTTTCTCTTTGATCGAGCCGCTTCTGCATATGCCTCCGTTCAGAGGGTGGACCGCTGTATTTTGTTTCTCGTTGTACGGTTTTTAAGGAGAGCAGAGATGAGAAAAGAGGTTCATGGCGAGAAAGCCTCTCGCAGTCTGTTGACGATGAAGGTCGTCGAGCATGTGCGCGCTCGGATCGCCAGCGGAAAACTGAAGCCCGGTGACCAGCTCCCGCCGGAACGGGAACTGGCGCACACGCTTGGTATCAGCCGCTCCAGCCTTCGCGCCGGAATTGGCTTTCTCTCCGCCATGGGAGTTCTCCAGAGCCGCCACGGCGCCGGAACGTTTATCTCCAACGGACCGCCCGCGCTTGATTCAAGTTCCTTTTCGGTTCTGGGCGTCCTGCACGGTTTCCTCCCCGAACAGATGTTCGAGGCGCGAATTGTGATCGAGTCCAACCTGGCTGCGCTGGCTGCAAAGCGAGCTACGGGCGAACATATTACTGAACTTGCTGAAGAGGTCACCGAGATGTATGCAACGCTCGAAGCGCCGCGGCAGTTCCTGATTCACGACGTTCGCTTCCACCGCGCCATTGCCAGCGCCGCAGGCAATCCTGTACTCGGCGCTCTTATGGAGACGGTCACCGCCAGTTTCTACGAAAGCCGCTCCAAAACCGTTCAAAACACGCAGGACCTCAAGGAAACCGCCGAGATGCACCGCGAGATCTATCGCGCCATCCGCTCGCACAACCCTGAACTCGCGCGCCGCTCCATGGAGCAGCACCTTACGCGCGCCAACCGCGCTCAGGCCGCAGAGGCGAACGCAAGCGCTTATGGGGTTTCGCCCCAGGCTGGTATAGGACGCGCCGTTGACGCTCTTCCACTTACAATAGAATCACAAGGTAATTTCAAGACTCGTGTCCCTGACCGCACTGATTATCGACGACGAACCTCTGGCCCGGCAGGAGCTGCAATATCTGCTGGAACGCGCTGGCGGAGTTGAGATTCTGGCGCAGGGGACCAACGGCATCGATGCCGTGGAGCTGGTCCGGACGCATCGGCCCGACGTGGTCTTTCTCGACGTGCAGATGCCGGGACTGGACGGATTCGCGGTGCTGAAGAAGTTGCTGGAGCTGAAGCAGCCTCTGCCGCAGATCGTCTTTGCGACGGCGTATAACCAGTACGCGGTGAAGGCCTTCGAGGTCAACGCCGCCGACTACCTGCTGAAGCCCTTCGACCGCAAGCGCGTCTTGCAGACCATCGATAAGCTGCAGCGCAGGCGGACGGCCCTGGCCGCTCTGGACTCGCAAGATTCTCAGGACTCTCAGGAACCTGCCGGACTTTCGCAGGAGACCGGAGCCAAGCTCAGCGCTCTGCTCAAGCTGGTCGAGGAGCAGGCGCAGCCCGCGCGCCAGCAGAGCGGCAAGGTCGTCGTGCGCGCTCAGAACCGGCTGCTGCTGGTCGCGCAGCGGGAGATATGCTTCGCTTCCATCGAAGATGGAACCATCACCGTGGTGACTCCGGCGATTGAGGGCCACTCGAACTGCCGCACGCTGGAGGAGCTTCAGGAACAGCTCGACCCGGATGATTTCTGGCGCGTGCACCGCTCGTACCTGGTGAACATCCAGCACATTCGCGAGGTGGTGCCGTGGTTCAAGTCGAGCTACCAGTTGCGCATGGACGACCCGAAGAAGACGGAGATTCCCGTAAGCCGCGCACAGACGAAAAGATTGAGAGACCTGTTTAACCTGTAACTATGCCCGCTCCACTTCGCAGCTTCGCCCCGACTGACCGCTTTCTTGACGAGATCGCATCCGCGTCCAAGCGCCGGGCGGGCTACGTGCTTGCCGGAGACGAGACCTTTCTCTACGAACAGTGCCGCAAGGGCGTGATCTCGGCCCTGGCTCCGGAGGGCGTGGGCGAGTTCTCGCTGCACGATCTGGACCTCGCCGAGACCAGCATCTTCGAGACGCTCGATCTGGCGCGCACGCCTTCGCTGATGTCTCCCTTTCAGGTCTTCTTCGTGCGCGGGCTGAAGGCCCTCTACGGACGCGGCAGCAAGAAGGATGAGTTCGCTGCCATCGACGCCTACTTCCGTTCGCCCAACCCGCAGGCGCTGGTGCTCTTCGTCGCCGATCACCTTCACATCCCGGCGGACCGGCGCAGGATGGACTATCAGGAGAAGGAGCGCTTCGACCGCATCCGCGAGACGCTGGGCGACATCTGCGGCATGGTTGAGCTGGCCCGTGTCGAAGAGTCCGACGCCATGCGCTGGGTCGTCGCCACAGCCGAGGAGCGCGGCGTGAAGTTCGCGCCCGAGGCCGCGCGCGAGCTGGTCGACGCGCTGGGCGCGGACATGATGATGGTCGCAAGCGAATTGGAAAAACTGCTGCTCTACGTCGAAGGCAAGGGCCGGGTGACGCTCGGCGACGTCGAGACCATGGTGCTGGCCGCCAAGCAGCGCTCGCTCTACGAGCTGACCGACGCCATCAGCGCCAGGGACCGACCGCGCGCGCTCGAACTGCTGCATGGGCTGCTGAATGCCTCCGACAGCGGCGAAGACGCGGCCATCGGCCACCTGCATATGCTGGCCCGCACCTTCCGGCAGATGATGATTATTCAGGAGAAGAACGTCCGCGACTCGCGCGCCATCTGGCAGGTGCTGTGGCAGGGCTTCCGCATGCCTCCGTTCGCAGCCGACGACCTGATCCGCCAGGCGCGCCGCTACAAGAGCCGCCGCGAACTCAGCCGCGCCATCCGGTTGGTGGCCCGCGCCGATATCGAGCTGCGCAGCTCTCCGGTCAGCAAGCTGCTGGTGCTGGAGCGGCTGGTCATGGATCTGGCATCCGAACCCAGGCCCGACCGCTACGAGCCCTCCGCTCAGATGGCGATGGATTAGTCTGGCTCCGAGCAAAGTACTGCATCGAGTTGCTGCAACCCCGCATCCAAAGGGAGTTGTTCAAGATAGATGAAAATGACGAGGAACCATCTTATGCGAAACAGACTTCTCCGGGCTCTGGCCACGCTTGCGGTTGCGAGCGGCGTCA
>WQYS01000204.1 GCA_009781125.1 Acidobacteriaceae bacterium
AGCCGGAGTCATTCCGCCCAGCAGATAAAACAGCGTCGATTTGCCTGAGCCGGAAGGGCCAACGATCGCGACAAACTCGCCCTGCTCCACCGAGAAGCTGACCTCGCGCAAAGCCGGAACCTCCAGCTTGCCGGAGCGATAAGTCTTGCCGAGCTTGTTGGCGACGATAATGGGATGCGGCGCATCGGAAGCTGCGGCGAAGGGCGCAATCGAGGGAGTGGTCACAGGCGGCATAAGGTACTCTTTGAAGTCTACCAGTGAAAGCTGGCAGCGGCAGGCCTCGGAACGATTTCGCAATTCTGTAAACAGCGTCCCTACTATAATGCCGTCATCCTGAGCGTAGCGAAGGACCCCCGCATTTTGTCTGGAGTGACGATAAACCCCATGGAAAACGTAAACTTCTAGAGCGTTTTGATAAATTATGTATAGTAGTCATAGGCTCGTTGGCGATTTGCCGTCGCAAGGATGGCACAAGCATATTCGAATGATTTACGGCGGAAGTTTCTGGAGGCTTACGACGAAGGTCAAGTCTCGCTTGTCGAGTTGGCCGAGCAGTTCCACGTCAGCGTAGGCTGGGCGTGGAAGATATCTGCCCAGCGCGCACACACCGGCCAGATGGAACGCAAGCAGCATTATCCCGGGCGTAAGCGGAGTCTGGACCGCAAGCTGCTGGCCGAGATCGCCGATGCGCAGCCGGATGCCACTCTGTGGGAGATTCAGGAGCGGATGGAGAAGCGCACGGGAGTTCGTTTCAGCCTGAGCGGTCTGTGGCGAGTTCTTCGCCAGATGGGGTATCGGCTCAAAAAAAGTCACTCCACGCGGTCGAGCGCGACACCGAGGAAAACCGTCGCCGTCGCCAGCAGTTCGTGGAAGCGCTCCGCGCCATCCCAACGGAGAAGTTGATCTTTCTGGATGAGAGTGGTGTCAGTACGGAAATGACGCGGCTGTACGCTCGCTGTCGTGGAGGCGGACGTATTGCGGAGGGCACTCCGAACGGACGATGGAAGATTCTGACCATTCTGGGCGCATTGAGTCTCGGCGGCATGATTGCCACCATGACGATTGAGGAAGCCACCGATGGGGATATCTTTGATGCCTATCTGGAACAGGTTTTATGTCCTCAGTTGAAGGAGGGTGATGTAGTGGTAATGGACAATCTGAGTAGCCACAGGTTGGCCACGGTGCGCGAGAGGATTGAAAAATGCAAAGCGAAACTGCTTTACTTGCCGCCCTATTCGCCGGATTTGAATCCGATCGAGAAGGCCTGGAGCAAGCTCAAACAAGAGCTACGTTCGGTCAAAGCTCGTACCAAAGAAGCGCTCGACAAAGCCATCTCTGAACTTTTGCCCTCCATCACCACTGAAGATGCTGAAGCCTGGTTCAGGCTCCCTTTCAATGCTCTATAGTAATTATCAAAATGCTCTAAACGATAAACAAAAGATCGTGTTTTATTCCGAATTCGATACTGTCCGTAAAGAGCCTCTTGTAGTGTGTATGGCCGCTCTGTTCGGCGGCTATGGTGCCGACCGGTACATGCTGGGGCAACCCGTGTTCTCGGTCCTAAAATTTCTCACCTATGGGGTATTGGGACTATGGGCGATCATCGGCTGCGTACTGCTATCAGGCGAACCGATGATTTCAACCGTCAACAAGCAGAGCGAATCATTACCGCTATAAGATCCCAACCGGGCTTTCTGCTGAACACACAACTACAGCGAGTCGTTGCCACCAACGGCTTGCACTGCCGTCGCTGATGGCTCACAACAATCAGACAGTTTTGAGTATTGAGTTGCTCCGTTCGAAGTTTTTTCTGCAGCAAACACCGCAATACACTCCTACCTAAATTCCTACCATCAGGGAAGGTCGGCTCGATCAGAACCGGCCTTCACCGTCTTTGGTGAGATGTGGATAGCGAAGCTGCTAAGGTTTGTACGCGCCTGTTCAAGACACAGTTTTGAGTTCAAGCTGCTCCTTAAAGGAACGGCGATCAAGTGGCCGTGTGCCTATTACTGTCCTTCTCCCTGACGGTTCTATGGCAGCTCTGTGGCAGCAGGGCGCTGACGTTGTGGACTGCCTATATCCACAACACAATTTTGTACTACCACAAACAAGGAGATGACCCACCATGATGTATTCAGCCCGTCAGTCGCGCCGGTTCCATAAGGACTAAACGCTTATTGCCTCCTTAGTTTTCCGTTCAGCAGGCTCAACAGTACCGATCGACGAACCGGTTGAGTGTTCGGTAAACAGGCCATCCATTACATCGAGTCATGGCCGGATCATCGTGGTATCACCCTCGTCCAGAGTCGCTGCATCAGTGAAGAATTCCCCTCTTCAACGGCGGATGGATCCGATGCGTACGGCCTATAACTTTCTCCATTCTTGAGTTGCCCGGTTTCCAACTCTTACATGCCGATCTCCCTGGAGACCGCACTGGCGGTGTCTGAAGTTCGAGCAGGCGCCGCCATATTTCAGAAGAACCTTTCCATATCAGGCAGCGTGTCTCTACCTCTCTTCGCTGCTTGGTCTTTTATCAGAAACAAATCTTTATATTGCGCAAAGGCTGACTGCCTCCCCATTAACTGAGGGTTGAGAAGGCCGCTGCGTACCCATTCGAGCTGACCGCAGGCTGACTGGCAACAGGAACCTGTGTTCACCCATGATATCGAGACAAGGAGCTTTGTCATGCTCAATCTGAATACTGTTCATATTCAGACATCAGGACCGTTCGGTCCTATGGAATGCCCTACCCAGATTGCGTTATTCGCAGATTATGGTCTGGCTAACAGTGAACCGATCGACCGCGCAAAAGTTCTCTCCGGTTTTGTATCCAATACAGGGATGATTCCCCAGGCGTTGCGTGAAGGCATCAGCGGCACGATCCTGTTGGCGGCGCGGCCCGGCACAAAGAACGAGGGCGGTGTGTACTGGCTGAATGAAGTTTCGCGCGCCGTTTACTTCCTGAGTTGGGACCGCGACTGTGACTTCAACACGGATGATTTTGAACAACTGCATACTATGTACCGTCTCCACCGGTTGATAGGCCATGAGGCAATTCCCAGGAAACGGAACGGTCAGCATCGCCGTCAGCGCGCGGCCACAGTTTACAGCAAACCAGTTGATCGTGGTCGACGTCGAGTTCGTCGAGTACGGCAATCTACACCTGCACTACGGATACAGCAAGCAGCGGCCTAGTTGCGCAGCTCTATCGGCTTGGGGTCAACCCAGGCCGATAAGGAGATTGGTACTGCCCTTCTCGCTGACGGTTCTACGGCAACTCTGTGGCAGCAGAGCGCATTATGTTGCGGACTGTCTATATCCACGATACGAATTCCTCACCTTCACAAAAGGAGCAAGTCATGTCCGAAAATCCGACCAGGGCCGAGATTGAGCAGTATTCTGCACTTTTTGTAAATCAACTCGCGTATGGACAAATGACCGACAATCGTTTTGTGCCGGAGTCCAACACGTACTTCTTGGCTAAGAATCATGATGGTACACCGCGCCCTCTTTCGTATCGTGTTCTGTCAGAACATCTGACGGGGGAATCCACCATTTTGCTCTACGCCATCAACCCAGAAACACAGCGATCGAAGTGGACGTGTCTCGACGCCGACTACGACCAGGGTGTAGAAGACCTCGATCGTATCCGCGAGGAGCTTCGCCGGCAGGATGTCAGGTCAGCGATTGAGAGTTCGCGGCGCGGCGCTCACCTGTGGGTGTTTCACGAGCAGCCGGTTCTGGCTTCAGACATCCGGAGATACATGCGGTGGCTTCTTGGAAGGCTCCACGTTCCGATCAAAGGCTCTCAGGATGGAGTTGAGATATTTCCCCGGCAGGATCGCTTGGCAAGAGGAGAGTATGGAAACGGGATGCGCGCGCCCCTTGGAGTCCATCGCAAGGACTACCAACGGTATTGGTTCCGAGGCGTCTGGCCACCGATTCTTGCGGCACAGCTGGATTATCTTAGGAAATTGCCGAAGTTAACTCCGGATCATCTGACCTCGCTGTTGCGGCAGGTTCCCGTACCACAGTCGGCACACATCTTCAGGATGCCATCCCGTCGATTTTCAATCTATGACTACTTCCCAGAGTCGCAATTCAACAGGCGTGGAAGCAAGGAGTACGAGGTTCAGTGTCCTTCCTGCGCTCACGAACACCTCAAGATTGGATCGGCCAAGAGCAGTAAGGCTGAGTTTTACCGCTGTTGGGGGTCATCTCTCTCTGTTTCCTGTACCACGGAGCAGATCAGGGCAGCACTAGGCAAACCGAGATCGACGTTTACCGACGCTTGGCTTACAAAGGCAGCATAGGTTGTAATTTCTCACAGCGAGCCGGGCGCATAATCCCGGCCAGAAAGTTATGAGAGTATCTGAACAAGAAGACGCAATCCAGTGTCGGTGTTTCAGCCTGTTTAGCAGCCACGAACTCAGCAGGCAAGATTGCCAATGTCCTAATCCAGCTACCCAGGTACTGTATGCAAACGATCCAGAGTTGGACCTGCGGTATGTTTGCGACGCCTGTGCGGGGTAAACACTGGAGATGGGGATGTATGCAGAGGCATCAGCGCTCGTTTGACATATATATCCTGTTATCATCTGGATCATGTCTGCCGGAAGTCCTGAACTGCTACCTGCCACGCCAGAGATGGCGGAACGTTATATCCGGTTGTTTGTCAACAATCATCGGGCCTACAGCCAGATGACGGACCATAAAGACAAACCAAGTTCCAACCGCTATTTCCGGCCACGGATAGACCATAATAACCCTAATTCAGAGTACAAAGAGCTTACAGTCGAGACTGTAAGACGACATCTTCACGGGTCGATAACATGTATGTTTTATGCAATCGATCCCCAGACACAGTGGTCGAAGTGGACGTGCATTGATGCAGATTACGACAACGCCGATCCGGACATACTCGTTCTTGCCGAAGCGTTGGAGAACGATGGTGTTCCGACCCTCTACGAGACCTCAAGGCGTGGTGCGCATTTGTGGATTCTTCATGAAGTTCCGCTGCCGGCAGTCCTTTGCCGAGCTTATGTAACGATGCTCGCCAAAAAGCATGATGTGCCTATCAAAGGTGAACGCTTGGTATCCCCGTATAAGGAAGTTGTCGCTAAGCTGAACGGAGGGGATGTCGAGGCCAAGATCCACACGGAACAGAATGGCATTGAGTCATTCCCTCGGCAAGACATGCTCGCAGGAGGAACGGTCGGTAAGGGGATTCGCAGGCCGCTGGCTGTTCACCGCAAGACATATCAGCGACGCTGGTGTACATCCGCTGAA
>WQYS01000205.1 GCA_009781125.1 Acidobacteriaceae bacterium
ATAGGGCGTCCATGCGCCGCCGGAGCCGTCGTTTAAACGGGGGGCGTTGCCGATCGCGCCGCTAAAGTTGATGTTGGGCATCCAGTCCATGTACGGGGAGTACATCGTGTCCAGCTTGACGCCGGTGCCGGCCCGCGTCCAGACGTCAGCCTTTTCGGGCGCGATGGTTACAGGATGCTTGCCCCAGTCAACGGTTGTCTCATTGACCAGGCTTGGGCTGAACGTCTGCACCACAGTGCCTGCAAGTACGAAACCCGGATGAGCGTAGTGGATCGGCGTAAGGGGAAGGTTCGTGCACAGAGAGGACCCTGAAGGGCAGTAGTAGCTGGTGTAGGTATCGGAGAAGAGGGGAGACCAGGTGCCATATATCTTGATCCTTGGACTGAAGTTATAGTCCATGCGCAACAGGCCCTCGACCCTCGGGTTCGTATCCGATATTGCCGACTGGAAGTTGTAGCCCTTCTGTCCGGGGACAGTCTGGCCGAGTTTACCCTGCCCAATCTGATACAGCCAATCCAGCAACGCCATGCCCGGACCGTACTGGTACGCGGCGGGGATCTGACCGGTAACAGTACCGTCTACAAACGGAACACAGTTGTTGGCGGCGTCGCGGTGGATGCAGTCCTGGATGGTCACAGGATTGCCAGAAGAGTTCACGCTATTCGAGAAGTTGCCATGGCGCTCCTCGTCGGTGGGAAGCGTGACGGTCTTTACGCCATGAGGAATCACCATCTGCTGAAACTCGTTGTACCAGAAGAAGAAAAGTTTGTCCTTGTTGGCGTTGAACTTGTTGGGGACAAAGACCGGCCCGCCGAGAGTGTAGCCAAAAAAGTTGTAGTGATAGGCCGCCTTCGCCATGTTCCTGCGTTTGTTGTCCCAGTTGGTAGCGTTCAAGCCTTTGTCGCGGTAATACCAGTAAGCGCCGCCATGAAACGTGTCGGTGCCGCTCTTAGTGACTACGCTGATCTGCGCGCCCGACGTCTTACCGAACTCCGCCTGGTAGCTGCTGGTCATAACGCGGAACTCTTGAACAGCATCCAGGCTGATCGTGGAATACATCTTGGTATTGCTGCCCGTATCGAGGTTGCTGGCGCCGTTGATGGTAATGTTGAACTGCTGTCCACGCGATCCGTTGGCGGTGACATTTCCCGTCTGGTTGCTGGGAGATTGGAAGGCGCCATCGGAGTAAACGCCCGGAACAAGCCGCAATAGACCCAGGAAGCTGCGTCCGTTCACCTGGATGTTTTCCAACTGTTTGCCTACGATGGCCGTGCCGACGGCTGCCGTCTGCGTCTGCAGAGCCTCGCCCTCGGAGTGCACCTCGATCTTGTCGACGACGCTGCCAACCTGAAGCGCTATCATTCCCAGCGAAACCGGATTGTTGGCAGTCATGACAATACCTGTCCGCTGGTATGTCTTGAAGCCCTCCTTATCCACCAGAACCTTATAGGTGGCTGGCGGAAGGCTGGGAAAAACAAACTGGCCTTTCTGGTTAGTTACTGTGTTATTGGTGATGTTGTTTGCCATGTTCGTGACGGTGACGTTGGCATCCACCAACACCGCGCCGCTCGCGTCTGTCACGGTTCCGGACAACGGCGACATAATTGTCTGCGCACTGCCTATCTGGCTCAACAAAAGCAGTATCGCAACTGCAATTCCAAATCGTAGCTTCGTCATTGGTCCACTCCATTCAACGAGGAGAATCTCTATATTGCTTGTGTGAAAAACTTTAGGGAATCAGAGTAATATCTTGCAATTGAATTTATCGGAAGCCTCATTCACCAGAAGTAAAACGAGTATTACCGATAAGGAATTCCAAACGCATCCATCACGCCCTTCATGTAGCCGACAGCAAAAATCTTCCCTCCGATGGAGTAGCCTGGCCGGTCGTTTGACTCCTCGTCCAGTGTCGGCGCGTGATCTGGCCGTATAGGTCCATCAAAGCCACTCTCATGGTAGATACGCAGCATCTGCGCCAGATCAACCGGACCGTCGTCATGAAATGTCTCGTGAAAATGCGTAAGCGTGCCTTCCACATCCCGCAGGTGAACAAAGAATAGCTTCTTCTGCGAACCCCATTCGCGGGCCAGAGCGGCAATGTCTTCTCCCATCAGCTTGAAATTGGCCTGGCAGAACGCAATGCCGCTGAGAGGACTCTCGTACATCTTCATTACCTTGCGGAAGGCCTCGGCGCTGGTCAGAATACGGCCAATACCACGCAGCGGAGACAAGGGAGGATCATCAGGATGAAGGGCCATCTTCATCCCAACCTCTTCTGCGACGGGCATGATGGCGCGCAGGAAATACGCCAGATTGTCCCAGATTCGGCTCTCGGGGACCACGCCCCATTCGGTCAGCCCCTGCGCCTCCGCAGCCCTTTGATCGAATTCGCTGGTCAGCGCTCCGCCGCGCGTGGGAAGATCGGTTCGCGTGCGCAGCCATCCCAGTCCGGCCATCCAGTTGTAGCAGACCATGGGCACACCAAGCCGCGCCAGAACACGGATCGCCTCCATGTAGTTCTCAATCTCTTCATCGCGTCCGGGCAGGCCCAGCTTGATGCGGTCGGCTGGCACAGGATGGCTCTCGACACCTGCAAACACCATACCCGCAGCTTCGAAGTCTTCCTTCACCTTCTTCAAAGCTGAGGCATACTGGTCGCGGCTCCGCTCTCGCGTCGCCGGAGTTACGGTGACAATTGCGTGCCGGATACCAATCTGCCGGCAGACACGAACCTTGTGCGCCTCATCCAGCGCAAATAGCTCGGCAATCTGCATTGCTCCGGCACCATCTCTTGAACGGCGAACCGGCGTTGTATTCTTCAACATAGTTGCTCCTGAATTATTCAAGTGCCCGGCACATAACAGCACGCAGGAGGGTTGCGGTACCTCCCAGCATATGTCCGTGCCGACGATCATACCGGTATATGTATCCCGGCGAAAGACCTGAATTCTATCTGAGTCCTGTCCGGCAATGAAGACATAATCTTCCGTCGGTCCAATAGCGAAGTGCCTCGGGGTCTTCAGTCCGCAGGCGATCTGTTGCCTCAGTTCAATCTGTCCGTCCACTCCTACGGCGTACACGACAAGCTCATCGCACCCACGGTTGGAGCAATACAGAAATCGACCGCTCCGGTCCATTGCAATTCCAGCAGGCTGATCGTCACGTCTTTTTCTGTTTCCGTTAAGCGGAGTAGAACTGACAAATTGCAGGGAAAGATCATGCGGATCGATCTTGTACAGGTTGACGCTTGCGTCCAGTTCTCCCAGAAGATATCCGAATCGTCCGGAAGGATGGAATGCCATGTGACGCGGCCCCATCCCAGGCCTGACCGTCACAAACTCAGGCATCCGCCGTACAAGACTTCCTCGGTTCATCTGGTATAGATAGAGGCGATCCGACCCTAAATCAGGCACAACAGCAAAAGAAGTATCCGGAACAATAGCGATCTGATGCGCATGAGCTGATGCCTGCCGTTTCACGTCGACGCTGCTGCCGGAATGCCGGAAAAACGAACCCGGTTCACGCAAAGCGCCATCCTTGGCGATTGGGTAGGAGATCACGCTTCCGTCTACATAGTTGGCAACCATGACCATTGAAGCATCTGCGTCCACAGCAACATGACAAGGCCCCCGTCCGCCAGTGGCCCGCTCACCGATGAGCGTCAACTTGCCACTTTCGCTGTCGATACGCCACGACATGACCGCGCCGGTACTGTTTCCGCCATAGGACTTCACTTCACTGACTGCATAGAGCACCGGAAGACGCGGATGCAGGCAGAGAAACGAGGGATCTTCCATCTCCCCGGCAAGGCCGAGAGGGGTTATGGCCCTTTCCGCTGGCGAAAACCGTGCAGCGTAGATTCCACGGCTGCTGCCGTGCGTGTAGGTACCGGCGTAAACGAGATATTGAATGGTCAAACCTCTCTGATGTTCCTCACTGTATCAACTCGGGCATACCTTTGTTGAGAAAAAGTTAGCGATACCTTGTTCACCAATAGTGAATCGTGCTAAGTTTCACTCACAGTGGAACTCAAAGAAATTCGCAGTCTCGTCGCGCTTTCCGAACTGGGCAGCATCTCGCTTGTTGCCCAACGCCTTTATCTCAGTCCGCCTGCTATTCATAAGCAGTTGAAGACTCTTGAAGGCGAGCTCGATGTGCAACTCTACGAGAAATCCGGCAAGCAGCTACAGCTTACTCAGGCCGCCAGCGTTCTTCTGCCGCACATGAAAGAGATGCTGATTCAGCACGATTCCGCCATCTCTGCCCTTCAGGAATGGAAAGGGATGAAACACGGAGACGTGCGCATAGGCACCGGCCCCAACGCCTATGTCGTGCCGGTAATCCTGAAACACTTTCGGCAGCAATACCCTGGCATTGAAGTGCTGATCGAAACCGGTAACACTCCTGTGCTGATGGAAGAACTTAGCAAAGGTTCCCTTGATCTCACCCTGATTGTCTCTGGGGAACTCAGCGAACGGCACGACTTTCAAATCGAAGCCGTATGGGACTTTGAACTGGTTCTGGTCTCGCACCAGAAGAATGTTGCAACAAGACCACACCTGCACGACCTGAAGAACCAGCGCTTCATTTCCTTCCGTGCGGGATCTCGGATGCAGGCCGCGTTGGACCGCTACATGGCCATGCATCAATTTGAGCCAAAAGTCGTCATGCGTCTGGACAATGCCGATTTCATTCGCTCCATGGTGCGTTCTGGAATGGGAATAGCATTCTTGCCGCTCTGGGTTGTTGAGCGTGACATAAGGGAGGGCCATCTCCACCTGATCCACCCGGTGGAAGATTATCCCTCTTCAAAGATCGCCCTTATCCGGCGTAAATCGGGTTTTGTTCCTCACCCCGTAAAAGGGTTCATCGAGGCGGCGCGCAGCCTGGAGTTCAAGCATCTACCGCTACTCAGCACGACGAATCCAGCTACGCCAGCCAAATTCAAGAAAAGGAAATAACTCTTCTCTTCTTTTCAATAGAAAGAAATGGTAACGGCATGTTACTTTTTGCGCACGTATGAAAACACATCTCCGTTTCATCCTACTGCTCGCGCTCACCTGCGTTACGCTGCCGTCTTTCACACAGACCGCAGCACCGCCAGCGGGTAACGTCTACGTTATCCCGTTTTCACACCTTGACCTTTACTGGGGATGCACCCGCGAAGAATGCCTCAGCCGGGGAAACCGCATCATCGGGCGGGCTATGCAGCTATTGCAAGCGCATCCCGAGTTTCGCTTCATGATGGAAGACGATGTGTTCGTTGCCAAC
>WQYS01000206.1 GCA_009781125.1 Acidobacteriaceae bacterium
ATCGCGATGAAATTGTTCCCGTCATTCTCGACACGCCCAGCGGCAAAGCCACTGCGCTCAACGCAGCAGTCACGCAGGCTACAGGAGAGATTCTCGTCTTTCTGGATGCGCGGCAAAGCGTAGAGCAAAACGCCATCGCAGAACTTGTATCGTGCTTTGCCGATCCGGAGATCGGAGCCGTAAGCGGCGAGCTTCTGCTCAGCGCCGCCGATGGCGCGCCAGCCGAAGACGCCCTCGGCATTTACTGGAAGATTGAGAAGGTTATCCGCAAACTTGAATCCGCCACCGGCTCCGTTGTCGGAGTCACAGGAGCTATCTATGCAATCCGCCGCAGCCTCTACCAGCAGATTCCGCGAGGAACCATTCTTGACGATGTTTATGTACCCATGAACGTAGCTCGTGCAGGAAAACGAGTCGTCTTTCAGCCAGCGGCCATCGCCCGCGACCAGTTATTCGGAGAGAAGGGAAAGGAATTTTCACGCAAGGTCCGCACGCTCACCGGTAACTATCAGTTACTTCGCTTATCTCCATGGATTCTATCTCCGGCTAATCCTTTAATCTTTCGTTTTCTAAGTCACAAGTTATTGCGGTTACTTGTGCCGTTTTTTCTGGTTACCATATTTGTAACTTCCGCGCTGTTGCCGCATCCGTTTTACAGAATAGTATTTGTACTTCAGGCGATTTTTTATCTAGGATCGGCGCTGGGGACGATAAATCCATGGTTTCGCAGATATAAGCCCATCGCCATTGCCAACACTTTCGTCATGCTGAATGCGGCAGCGGCTCTGGCGTTTTATAATTCTATTACCGGACGCAGCAAGGTCTGGGTGCGATAGCTTTTGTTGAAATAGTTAATTATTTTCTAAATTTATATGCGCTTTGAGTTCATGCCTCAAGCCTGGCGCGTGGAGCCGATTCCGTGGGCACTGGGTTAGGACATTACATTCCAACCGTTTTATATCTCGCGGGTTGCGTCTCATGCATCGTCGCGCTGGCGGGACGGCCCCTCTATACTTTCTATCTCATTATTCTGATTCTGCCCTACCGCACTTTGCGCGATCACTTCAACGATTTTCCGCTAGGTGGAAATCTTTTCACCATCATGGTGCTGACTACCATCGCCGGCGCTCTGATCCGCAGGAAGCGGTTGCCTAAAACCATGCTTTATCTAACGTGGGCCGGCTATGCGTTTTATCTCTACCTGTCCATGTGGCTGGGCACGGCTCTGGGAAACGCTCCCGCTCCGCTGTGGCTCTCCGACAGTAACTTCGTCATCTGGAAGGACTATCTCCTTATTCCGCTGATCTTCGTCGCGGCGGGGCTGGTCATCCAGGACCGCAAGACCCTCCGGACTGCGCTGATCCTTACGGCCGTCTCCATTCTCGCCATCAACCGCGCCTCGCTGATGAACAGCCTGTCCAGAAGTTGGGACACCTTCGACGAGAGCAAGCGCGACAGCGGTCCGCTGGGCATCACCGGCTCCAATGGACTGGCTGCCTTTCACGCGCAGTTCGCCATGTTCACCTGGGGCCTGGCGCAGTATATTAAATCGCGCCGAAACCGATGGCTGCTCTATGCGCTTACCGCCACATCGATGTTCGCGGCCATGTACTGCTTTTCGCGCGCTGCTTATATTGCGCTGGTCGCAGGCACGTTTATCCTGGGCGTGCTGAAGGACCGCAAGCTGCTGCTGGTCGTCGGAGTCTTCCTGTTCACGTGGCAGACCATCGTGCCCAGGGCCGTCAGCGAGCGCGTGCTCATGACCCAGGACGCCAGCGGACGCCTCGAAGCCTCGGCGCAGGAGCGGGTCGATCTATGGACGGCGGCCAGAGACTCGATCATCCAGAATCCTATCTTCGGAACCGGCTACGCAACCTTCATGTACGGGCAGCACACGGACAATCTGAAGGACACGCATAACTGGTATGTGAAGGTTCTGGTCGAGACGGGCGTCATCGGCGGTGTCTTTGCGATTGCTTTGCTGGTGCAGTTGATCTATCTGCCGTTCTATCTCTTCCGCAGGGCCGAAGATCCGCTCTATAAAGGGCTTGGGCTGGGATTGTTTCTTACCGTATGCTGCTCGATCATTCTCAACATCTTTGGTGACCGCTGGACCTACATTGAGATCAATGGACTGCTGTGGCTGCTGGCAGGACTGGCCGCGCGCGCGCGCCAACTCGATCAGGCCGCACAGGAGGCGCCCGCACAGTTGCCCGCCGAGCCGGTCACCGACACCAACCCGTTTCTTGCTTACCGTTAGGATTGATGATTACTCTCGCATCCGTTCCCGCCTCGCAAGCCGCAGACACGGCGCTGCCTCATGTTCTGTTCGTGATCGACCAGCTTGGGAAGACCCTCGGCGGCGGCGAGCGCATCGCGCTCAAGCTGGCATCGCTGGTGCCGCAGTACGGATACCGCGGCTCCATCCTGACCTTCTACCTTGACCCGGCGAGCACGGCGCTCGCCTCGCCTCCTTGCCCCATCTATCTGCTGCCGATCACGAAGACCTACGACCTGCACGCACTGCGCGCTGCGTTCCACTTCAAAAAATTTCTGAAGCAGCAGCAGATTCAGATTGTGCAGAGTTTTTTTGAAAGCTCCGACATCTGGGCAGGGTTCGTCACCAAGTCGATGAGCCGGGCCAAGCTCATATGGAGCCGCCGCGACATGGGCATCCTGCGCTCGCGCAAGCACGGGCTCTTCTACAGGCTCATGGCGGACATGCCCGATGCCGTCTTCGCCGTCTCCGATCTTGTCCGCCAGCACTGCATCGAGGTGGACCACATCCATCCGGGCCGCGTCCTGACGGTCTACAACGGCCTCGATCTCTCCGGCTGGGATACTCCGCCTTCGACAAACATCAACGGTCACCCGTTAGTGACGACCGTCGGCAACATCCGCCGTGTCAAGGGCCACGATGTGTTCATCAAAGCTGCTGCATCCATTGTGCGGCAGTTTCCCGGAACGCAGTTCAGCATCGCGGGAGAGATCCTCGATGCGGACTACTTTGCTGAGTTGCAGCAGCTCACGGCCAGTCTCGGGCTGACCGGAAATTTTCATTTTGCTGGCGGAGTGACCAATCTTTGCGACCATCTCGCTGCGGCAAGCATCTTTGTACTGCCGTCGCGCAGCGAAGGATTCTCTAACGCCATCGTGGAGGCGATGGCGGCGAGTCTGCCGGTCGTCGCCACTAGTGTCGGAGGCAACGCCGAAGCGGTGAAGGATGGAGTCACCGGATGGATCGTGCCTCCCGAGGACGCCGAAAGTCTGGCCGCTGCCGTCAAGCTCCTGCTCGCCGACCCTGCCTGCGCCCGCGCCATGGGTGCTCGCGGCAGAGCGCGGGCAGAGGCCGAGTTCACGCTCGACGCCATGATGGCCCGAACCACCGAGACCTATCGGCGGCTGCTCTCCAGGCCGCATGTATGAGCGGGGCCGTAGCAACTGAACGCCTCGAATCCGGTAATCTGTTGCAGTATCTACGAGGTATATATAGCAGTGAATACTCATAAAGATCATCGCAGCGGCGCTGAGAGTCCGATCCTGGTGACCGGCGGGTGCGGATTCATAGGATCGAACTTCGTGCTGCACTGGCTGGCTGAGGGGCGAGGGCCGGTCATCAATCTGGACAAACTGACCTACGCCGGGAATCCGGAGAATCTCGTTTCGCTGGCAAAGAACCCCGGCTATACCTTTGTTTTCGGAGATATCTGCGATGCGAAGTTAGTCGGCGAACTGTTCGCCCACCATCAGCCGCGCGCAGTGGTTCACTTTGCGGCGGAGTCCCACGTGGACCGCTCGATCTCGGATCCGGATGCCTTTCTGCGCACGAACATCGAGGGGACCTACACACTGCTGAAGGCAGCGCGCGCTTACTGCGACACGCTTAAGGAGGAGACGAAGAATTCCTTCCGCTTCCTGCATGTTTCGACCGACGAGGTCTACGGCGCGCTCCGTCCGGACGGTCCGCCGTTCCGCGAAGACACGCCGTATGCGCCGAACTCTCCTTACGCCGCCTCCAAGGCTGCCAGCGACCACCTAGTGCGCGCATGGGTTCATACCTACGGGCTTCCGGCGATCATTACCAACTGCTCCAACAACTATGGCCCATATCAGTTTCCGGAGAAGCTGATCCCACTGATGATTGCCAACGCTCTCAAGGGAAAGCCGCTGCCCGTCTACGGAGACGGCCAGCAGGTACGCGACTGGCTCTATGTCGCCGATCACTGCCGCGCGCTCGAAACAGTGCTTGACAAGGGCAAAGCGGGCGAGACATACAACATCGGCGGAGCCAACGAGCGCAGCAATCTTGAGGTGGTTCGCGTACTGTGCTCTCTACTGGATGGGTTGGCTCCCGAATCGAAGTTCCGCCCACACTCACAACTGATTACCTTTGTGGCGGACCGGCCCGGTCACGACCGCAGGTATGCCATCGACTCACGCAAGCTCGAAGACGAACTAGGATGGCGTGCCGAAGAGAGCTTCGAGACCGGTCTGCGCAAGACAGTCGAGTGGTATCTGTCCAACAGCGCCTGGGTCGAGAACGTGACCAGCGGGGCTTATCAAAACTGGATGCAGCAAAACTACGGCAGCCGTAGAGCTGTAGTCGAGGGCGCGCGATGAAGGGAATCATTCTTGCCGGAGGAGCAGGGACACGTCTGCATCCCATTACGCAGGCGGTGTCGAAGCAACTGCTGCCGGTCTATGACAAGCCCATGATCTACTACCCGCTCTCGGTGCTGCTGCTGGCCGGGATCCGGGAGATTCTGGTGATCTCGACCCCGGAGGACACGCCGCGCTTCGAGCAGTTGCTGGGCACGGGCGAGCAGTGGGGCATCCGCTTGCAGTACGCCGTGCAGCCCTCGCCCGGCGGGCTGGCGCAGGCGTTTCTGATCGGGAAAAAATTCATCGCAGGCTCGCCGTGCTGCCTGGTGCTGGGCGATAACATCTTCTACGGCCACAGCCTGGTAGGAGCGCTGCGCCGGGCCGCCGCAGCCGACGAGGGCGCAACCGTCTTCGCGTATCCGGTGCTCGATCCCGAGCGCTACGGAGTGATCGAGTTCGACCGCGACGGCAAGGCCATCTCCATTGAAGAGAAGCCGCAGCATCCCCGCTCGCGCTACGCGGTGACGGGAATCTACTTCTACGATGAGCGCGTGGTTGGCGTGGCCGAGCAGCTGAAGCCCTCGCCGCGCGGCGAGCTGGAGATCACCGACGTCAACCGCTGGTACCTGGAGCGCGGCGCGCTGCACTGCCA
>WQYS01000207.1 GCA_009781125.1 Acidobacteriaceae bacterium
TCGTTCCCGAAGATTCCATTCACTTGCTCCTATCTGCCGGGAAAGGCGAAGATTCACTTTGTCTTCTGGGGCTGTCTATTTCTCTTTATTCCCGCACTCGGGTATGCGGCAGAGCTTGAGGACCGTATGTTGTCCCGCCGCGGCAGTACGATTCTCATGACTGCCGTTCTAGCCGCCGTCGCCGCGCTTCTTTATGGGTTCACCCGGATACGCTCCAAGACGAACGATACACTGACGTTTGAAGAGGAACATCCTGCCGAGATGGTCTCGTTAAAACTGAATCAGTAGTTATACGCAGGCTTCAAATGGCATACGATACCGGCTCTCGGAATCGAGATGCCGGTATCGCATCATCAGTACCAGGCATTCTCAACAGCCGTTTGAACATACGCTTCAACGTTTTCCATAGGCGTGCCGTATTCGAGAAAATCAGCGCTCTGGACAATGACCTTTCCGCCCGGTTTGGCGGTTCTCATGGTTCGTTCCGTTGCGTCCTTGACCTGCTGCAATGTTCCTTTTTGCAGCACGTTTACCTGATCTACGCCGGCCACCATCACGTAGTCGCCGTTTACAATCTGCCTTGCTTTGGCAAGGTCGGTATCGCCCAGCGGCGGCGGTGAAAACGGCTCGACTATGCGCGCGCCAAGCTGTTTGTACGATTCCACGAGTTTCATGATCTGTCCGCAGTTGTGGTACATGGCGGGAGTGCCATTCTGCTGGCAGAAGGAGATATATTTCTTCTCGAACGGAAGAACATATTTGTCGTAAACCTGTTTCCCCATGAATCCGCCGGGCACATTGCCGCCCACGCACAATACGTCTGCCCCGGCAGCGTCCATCGCTGCCGTGTAGTCCAGTATCCGTTCCATGGCGAAGTTCATGAGCTTTTCGTAGTAGTCGTAGTCCTCGTAGAACATGCAATACAACTCGTCGTGATTGACCAGCAGGGAAGCGTTGTTGAATGGTCCGTGAGGAGCCCACACGCCCAGGATGCCGTCCTCGCCGAGAGCGTCCTTGATCTTTTTAACCTTTCGCTTTGCGGCCTCCTTGAAAGAAGGCTGCATGCGCGGTTCGTACTTGATGGCGATGTCCAGGTCCGAGGGCTTTTCGATGGGCTTTTTCGTGCAGGCATACATGTATGTACCTTTGCGCGGCTCATTGATCGAAAAATCCTGCGTCAGCGTCCCCATGGGCGTGCGGATGGTGGAGCGCTTAATCAAAGTATTGCCGTTGCGCACATCCTCCGTGTGTACCTCCCAGTTCTCGGTCTGGTGGGTCACGTCCAGTCCGCCCATGTGGATATGCAGCGGGTCGTTGAGGTCATACAGCATGCGGACGAAGACATCGGCCCCGAGCTGCTTCTGTATCTCGATCACCTTGAGCTGGAGCGCCGCAAAGTCCCACGGGTCCACGTCAGGGTAGACCTGGTTGATGAAGTGGCCCTGGTCGGCCATAAACAGTGTTACAGGCACCCGGTCGGGTGTCTCGCCGTTGATTACTTTTAGAAATCTTTCCCTGGATGTCATGACAATTTGTGCCTTTCTATTACCGTGGCCCGGTCACTCGTTCGAGCCGCCGGGGCGCGTTATGGTTCCTGTTCGGCGCTCCAGCTTCAAGCCCTTTCGTAAAAGCGAACGTAGTCGAAGTATACGTGGCCGGGCCGCCGCGAAATATCGACCTTATCCAGTTCGCTACAAAAAAATACAAATTGCGGGGAAACAGGCATAACACAGTGCTGGTATGGGAGCGGTGAAAGTGTTGGACATATCCGGCGGTCTCGGGCACGGTCTATTATGGCTTTAATCGTTATTATGCTGCCGCCAGGCTTCCGGAGTTGTCTGCACCAGAACATTGAAGACTCTGCTCAAGTGAATCTGGTCTACAAAGCCGCATTGCAGCGCAATGTCGTGGACAGACAATTCTGTATTCTTCAGCAGATGCCGGGCTTGATCTATGCGCCGTTGCTGCAACCATTGGTGCGGCGTGCAGCCAGTTGTCTTCTTGAACGCGCCGATCAGATGCAGCCGCGTGATGCCGCACTCGCGGGCCAGGTCGCCAACCGTTATATTTCCTTTCAGATTGTCTGCCAGCATCTCCTGTGCCCGGCGTGTCGCGGAGGGCGTGAGATCACTTCCCGCTGTTCGAGCGGAAGAAGAGACGTTGTCGCTATAACGCTCAATTAGGTGAGAACAAACTGTAAGCATCATCTGATTGATAAAAACAGTGTCTGCCTCCTGCGGTCGATTAAGGGATAGTAAGAGCACTTTAACCAGATTGGTCATAGTGGGGTCGATAATGCCCGGCATGCAAGATAGATTTCCAACGGGGCTAAGTCCCTCTTCGTCCGTGATGGCGTCCAGCGACGCGCGAGGAATATAAAAACAGACAGTTTCGTGAGGATGGAAAAGTCGCGCTCTTACTTCATCGGCCAGGCTGACGATCCTCATGGAATAGGCGCTGAAACTGCCCTTAATTGCAGTCCCTCTCTTACTCAACAGTTCGTAATTCGGTATCTCAGTGGGATTGATGCCGACAGAAAAGACATCTTCGGGAGGGACTGGTTCTGTCAGGCCGGCATGTTCCGGGCCGCATTCTAGATGCATGACGGATATCTGCGGTTCCATTGGCAGGAATGTAGTCAGCAACGGAGCCGTGTCGAGTCCATAGCTATGAGCTACCGCATCACCGTAACGCCGGGGCATAAGAGCCGCCTCCTCAATTCTGATTCTGCCGCCGCCAGACCACTGGGATTATCTGTGCCAGGGTAATGAAAGTCTTCGTTCTGCCACCAGCATGCACAGACATGACATTACAACACGCGCCGCCGCCAGTTACGTGCTTTGCCGGTTTGTAACCGAGATGTGGCGGCTTTTCTTCCATAGAGATGACTTTTCTTCCAGAGAGACCCGCCTTTCCGGGAAAACGGATTGTATCTACTACGCGGATAGGCCTCTGAATTTTCAATCAGAGAAACAGACGACCCGGTGGCCCACAGTCAGTAAGACTATGGGCCGCCGCATCAATTCGGGATGCTTTCGCGGGTCTGACTTTGATTCTGCTGCCGCCAGACCGCTGGGGTTGTCCGTACCAGGGTGGTGAAGACCTTGGTCAAGTGACTCTGGTCCGCAAATCCGCACTGGAGAGCGATGTCGCTGATAGGCATTTTTGTCCGCTTCAGCATGTCCTTGGCCTGGTCTGTGCGCTTCCATTGCAGCCACTGGTGTGGCGTGTATCCGGTCGTTTTCTTGAACGCCTTGATCAGATGCTGCCGCGAGATGCCGCACTCGTGTGCGATGTCGGCGATCAGGAGGTTTCCCTTCAAATCGCCCGCCAGCATCTCCTGCACCCGGCGCGTATGGGCCGGCGTCAGGCCACCCTTCGCCATGGTCCCCGCGGATGGGATATGGTCCCCATACCGGTTAACGAGGTGAGCGGTGATTGCCAGTCCCACGTGATCGACAAAAATGGGGCTTGCCTCCTGTGGCTGCTCAAAGAAGGGAAGCAGCGTTCTGGTCAGATGGGCCAGGGCCGGATCAACAATTCCATACGGACAGGACAGGTTCGCTACCTGGCGGTATCCTTCCTCGTAGGTAAAGGCATCCAGCGATGCGCGGCGGATCAGAAAAGCGACTGCCTCGTAAGGCTCGATAAAGCGCGAATGTAATTCATCGCCTAGATGGCCGATCCGCAGCGAATCCGGGGCAAACCCCTGCTTGAGAACAAGACGTCCCTTGCTCCACACCTCGCGGTTGGATACCCCGGTTATGCTGACTCCCGCAGCAAAGGTATCTTCCGGGAGAGCTCGCTTTGTCAGTCCAAGCTGTTCCGGGCCGATCTTGATGTGCAAGGCTGCAATCTGCGGTCCCTGCAAGGAGCGCGTTGCCAGGATCGGTAGCGTTTCCGTGCTTGTGTCGAGCCTATAGTTGTGCAGCAGATCTTTACCGTACTGCGGATATGGCATGTTCATCTCAACTCCTCCTCCGCGTGGTTACAGGCTAGTCATTGCCAAAGAGCGGCACATTCAGCCGACGAAGCTCTTCGCCGTCGTTCTCCTCTATGTTGTTACATGTGGTGGTCTACTATCATAAACACATATAACGTCATAAAGTTGCGCGTTTTGACGGCGTGTAATAGATATGTGACGAATCATCCATAGATATGGCTTTCCCAATTTAGGAAATATTTTTGTAATTGGTCATAAGGGAAACTAATGCGTGTCCACACTACCTGCTCCCCTTGTTATTCCTCCGTTTCGCCGCGGAATGACAAGGAAAGATGGTTCTTTATTATCCGGTGACATACTGTCAAATGGCGTGAACACACCCTCATCGAATTGATGCATTACGGCATCGATTCTGCGGGTATGTATCATTCTTTGTTGCTTTTCTACAAACAGCAGGGCTTCTATCTGACAATCCGCCAAGACTCCATTGCCCAATTCCAGGATATTCGTAGGTAGCACCCGCTGGGAATTGCAGTTCCTATGGTGCTAAAGGGAAACCGCTGGATGTGAAGTAGAAGCAAAAATCCCGTGGAGCACGTCAACCTC
The DNA here is from genome assembly GCA_009781125.1 of Acidobacteriaceae bacterium. The sequence continues at coordinate 4,550 of WQYS01000207.1, forward strand.
CCTTCCCAGGCTGCGCAAAGCCCTCCCCAGGGGGATCTGTAGCCATACAGATCCAAGGTTGACTGGCAAGAGCGGTAACCAGCCCGCTGCGTTGCAGGAGGTCTCCGAGCGAAACCAGTTTCCTCGGAAAGGCGGACCCGTGAATCTATTGATGGATGATTGGATAACAATCCGGCGGCGCAGCGGGAAGGTCGAGAAGATCGCTCCTGTTCGATTGACTGCGAATGCAGACGACCCGGCAGTGGAGATTCTGGTTCCACGCGCAGATTTTCGCGGAGCGCTCTACCAGTTTCTGATCGGCCTGCTGCAGACAGCCTTTGCTCCGCGCAATACGCGCCAGTGGCAGGAGCTGTGGAACGCGCCGAGCGAGACCGTCTTGTGCAAAGTGCTCAGTCCCTTTGTGGAAGCGTTCGAGTTCGATACGGATGGTCTTGCGTTCATGCAGGATTTCGATCCTCTGTTGCGGGAGTCCGTTGCCATGGAGATTGCGGCGTTGCTGATCGATGCGCCGGGAAGCAAAACGGTCTCTGACAATAAAGACCACTTTGTTCACCGTGGCGGTGTACGCCAGGTTTGCTACTCATGTGCTGCGACGGCGCTGTTCACGCTTCAGATTAATGCGCCCAGTGGAGGCGCGGGTCATCGCTTCTCGGTGCGTGGCGGAGGTCCGCTGACGACGCTGCTCGCGTACGAAAA
>WQYS01000208.1 GCA_009781125.1 Acidobacteriaceae bacterium
CATTGGCTTACCGCATCCTTGGCTGCGGGAACAAGCATCGCAGGGCCACTCATCACTTCCAGATTCTTGATCGTGCCCTGCTTGGAGATGATGGCGTGAAGCACCACCGTGCCCTGAACGTGAGCTGCCTTGGCAATGGGAGGATATGCCGGCTTCACCTGTGATATCAACTGCCCCGACATCACGCCGCCCGACACTCTGAGTGGCTTAACAATCTCCTGTCTGACCACAGGCGCGGGAGCAGTACCGATGCCACCCATAACTCCGCCGGGTACGCCAGCGCCGCTACCGTAGCCCATGCCAGCCATGCCAGCAACACCAGCCGAGGGAGGCGGAGCCGAATCTTCCTTGACCATCTTGATATCCTTGGGGATCTTCGTCGGCGCGTGCAGGCCCTGGTCGATCTCCGAGACGATCTTGACCGGCTTGACTATCGTCTGCGGCGGCGGGGGCGGGGGGGGTGGCGGCGGCGGCGGCGGCGCAGAGAATATCTGCGACAGAGCCGTCTTCGGCAACGCCTCCGGATACAGCAACGGAATCAGGATCATCGTCACCAGAATTACGGCGTTGAGACTAAAGGTGGCGATCATCCAGTATTTGGACTTCGTCTTGAGCTTGCCACCTGATTCCATCATCGAATCTTCGAACATATGCAGCCTCGCTGGGTATTGAGAAGACCTATGAAATTACAGACACCACCGGCTTCGGAATTGTTCCCGGATCGGGAATGCCTGTTGAAACTCTTTTTCAAATCTTTCCGTCATCGTATATCCGTCCATGCACGTTTGGCAATGATGTACAAAATTAAATTTGTATTTATGCCTTGGCGCGCTTGCTGGCGGGCAGAGATGCCGTCTTGCCCCGGCGCAATCTCCACTCGCGGTAGGCCACCAGCATCGGCGCCGCCACCGCAATCGAGGAGTACGTGCCGATCAGAATGCCGACCACCAGCGCAAACGAGAAGCCGTGAAGTACTTCTCCACCAAACAGATACAGCGAGAGCACGGTCAGGAAGGTCAATCCCGAGGTCAACACCGTCCGGCTCAGAGTCTGGTTGATGCTGCGATTGACGACCTCTGCGAGCGACTCCCGCCGCGAGATTCCCAGGTTCTCGCGGATACGGTCGAAGACCACGATGGTATCGTTCATGGAGTAGCCGATCAGCGTCAGAATGGCCGCAAGCACGGTCAGAGTAATCTCTTTGTTGGTAAGGCTGAAGGCGCCTACCGTGATTAAAGTGTCGTGGAAGACGGCCACCACGGCGGCAACTCCATAGATGAACTCGAAGCGGAACCAGAGATAGATCAGCATTCCCGCCAGCGAGTATATGACTGCCCACATCGCCTGTTTCTGTAACTGTTTGCCAGCCGTGGGCCCGACGATATCCACGCCCTCGATCTCAAACTTCGAGTCATGGTAGTTGGCGTTGAGCGCGTTCTCGACATCCTCGCGCCCCTTGTCGTGCGCGGCGTCGGTGGCCGATGACTTGGGCAACCCTATGACGACCTTATTGGCCGCGTTTCCGCTGGGGTCGCTTATGCCCTGAATGCTGGCGTTGCGCACTCCGGCTCGGTCCAGTGCCTGGCGGATATGGTTCTCGTCGGGCTTTTGATCGAACACGACGCGAATCTGCGTGCCGCCCTTAAAGTCCACGCCAACGGGAATATGGTGCCAAAACAACATGCTCAGCACGCCAGCTACGGAAAAGATCAGCGAGAAGCCGAGGAAATACCACTTCTTCCCCAGCCAGTCGATATTCGGTTCACGATTCTGTTTATGAAAAAAATCCACTTCGCTTTCCTTGTATTCCTAAACTCTTGTCATTCCTCTTCCTACGCTTGTCATTCCGTAGCGAAGCGGAGTCCGCCGTAGCGGATGCTTTTCGTTCTTTAGATCGATAGCGCCGCGTCCCGCGACTTTCCTCGCAGATGCGCATCGAAGATCACACGCGACACGAAGACAGCGGTAAACAGGTTCGCCAGCAAACCAAACACCAGCGTAACCGCAAATCCTTTCACCGGACCGGTTCCGAACTGGAACAGAATCGCCGCCGCAACGATCGTCGTAACGTGAGTATCGATGATCGTGACAAAGGCGTGCTTAAATCCCTGCTCCACGGCCATCGCTGCGCTCTTGCCCGCGCGCAGCTCCTCGCGAATTCTCTCGAAGATCAGCACGTTTGAGTCCACGCCCATGCCGATGGTCAGAATTACACCCGCGATACCCGGCAGCGTCAGCGTAGAACCAACGAATCCCATAAATCCAAGCAGGATTATCAGATTCAGAATCAGCGCCAGAACGGCGTTGAAACCTGAACCCCGGTAATAGATCAGCATGAACACCATGACGGCCAGCAGTCCCACAATCGCGGCCCTCACGCCCTGGCGAATCGAAGCCAATCCGAGGCTCGGTCCAACCGTGCGCGTCTCCAGAAACGTAATCGATGCCGGAAGCGCGCCGGTACGCAGCATCAGGCTCAGAGCATCCGCATCCTCTTTAGTAAAGTGCCCTGTAATCTCGCCCTGGTCTCTGATCGCCGACTGAATCGTTGCTACCGAACGGACTTTGTTGTTAAGAACAATCGCCATCGAACCCGGATCGGCGCTCGTAGCCGAATGCTTGCTCGTGAAATCGTAGAAGCGTTTTCCTGCCTCAGTCGTCAGGGTAAAGCTGATGTTAGGACGTCCGTACTGGTCGACCCTACGCTCGGCGCCGCGGAAGTCCATACCTTCCACCACGCTGACACGCCTCAGCATCCACACTCTGTCGGGAGATTCCGCCGACGCCGACCCCTTCACCAGCATGGAATCCGGGGGAATCAGGCCGTTGTGAGCCTGCATGGCGCTCTCCTCGCTGTCATAGCCGCCCTGATCACCTGTCACGGCATGAACTTCCAGCTTGGAGGTGGACTTGATCTTATCCTCGATATCCGTCAGATCGGTCACTCCGGGCAGTTCGACAAGGATCTGGTTTTCGCCCAGGCCGAATCTCTGAATCGTCGGCTCAGCTACGCCCAGAACGTCGACCCGGTCCCGGATGGTCTCTATCGAAGTCTCAAGCGTACGGCTTGCCAGCGAGCTGACCGCCGACGGCTTCTTGGTCAGAATCACGCTGCCGTCGGCAGATGTCGTCGAATCATAGTCACCGTAGGCCGTACCGCTGAAGATGTCGCGGGCGGCTGACAGATTATCGGGAGTAATGCCCGTAATCACGATCTTGCCCTTGCCGTCGGCACTTGGATCCGTGCTCCGCGCCGCCGTCACGCCAGTAATCTTCGCCGCTTGCATATCTGTCGTCAGGCGCTGCGCGTCGCGGTCCGCCGCCGAGTTGATCGCCTCGTCCACATGAACCTGAAGCACAAGGTGCGTCCCGCCCTTCAGGTCCAGTCCAAGGTGAATCCGGTTCATGATCGATTGCTTCAACCCGTTCGTGGGAATGCCCACGATGCCGTAGATGAAGATAACCAGAATCGCTAAGATGAATACCGTTCTGCCGGTTAGATTTTTACTCATAATCCTGTTCGAATCAGCGGCTCGGCCGCTATTCCTGCTCTTCCTCACTGCCGGGGCGCAGACTCGGCTGCGCTGCCGGCGAAAATCATCGAAAATCTTTGTGCCGGGCTGGAGTCTCTTACTTCGATTCCTGCTCGTCTGTGGTCACCGTGGCGATTGCGCCCTTCACGAACTCCAGTTTAACGCCATCCGGCTGAACGCGCAGCACCACGGAATCGTCCTTCACCACAAGGACCGTTCCGCGGATGCCGCCGTTGGTCGTCACCCGGTCGCCGGACTTCAGCTTGCTCAACATCTCCTGCCATCTCTTCTGCTTCTTCTGGTTGGGCACGATCAGCAGAAACCACATGGCAATAATGAACAGAACCAGCAGCGGAAGTCCGCCCAGGTTCCCAAACGGCGAACCCACAAACCAGATTGCCAGCATCAAGCGCTCCATGAAATTACGTGAATGACACCTGCACGAGCGCTAAGAACGTCGTGTTCGGAAAGCCAAAATAGGTGCCTAGTCTTTAAAGATCGCGTAACTTTATCCTTAGTGTCAAGACGGATAAGGGAGATAAAGGGGAATAATGCCTGGAAAACCGCTTTTATATGTTCTCAGCGCCATTCTTATAGGCATGCCGTTGCCACCGTCTGCAAAGAGACTACCGCCGAAGCCCGTTTCGCCGGTTTACACCTCGACACTTCGTATTGAGGCTCCGCTAGACAACGGAAGAGAAGCACGTATCTGCGCCTATGACCGCGTCGATGGGCGTCTGCTCTGGTCGGTGGCCGTATTTGAGCAAAGGATCGACCCCAACCTCGAAGAGGATGTTCAATGGCGATTCATCACGCAGATGGAGATCGACGGTGACGCCGTGGTAGTTACGGCTGAAGGAGGCTCTGTGTATCGAGTATCCCTGACAACCCTTATAGTTGAGAGGCTCTGGCCTCTACGCATGTAGCTCCCGCCGGACCCTCTCCATCGTTGCCAGATAAAAATGCAGATTATGGATCGAGTTCAGCGTCAGCGCCAGCGGTTCTCCCGCAACGAATAGATGCCGCAGATACGAGCGCGAATACCGGCGGCAGACCATGCATCGGCACGCAGCATCAATCGGCTCCTGATCTTCGGCGTACTCAAGGCGCTTAATGTTCATCCTCACCACGGAGCCTGCTCCATCGCGGGCAAAGAGCAGCCCGTGACGCCCGGCCCGCGTCGGCAGTACGCAGTCCATCATGTCGACACCCATCCTGGCGTACTCCTCGATCTCGTCTGGATAACCTACGCCCATCACGTAGCGCGGCTTCTCCTTCGGCAACCATTCCAGCGTGCGGGCGATCATCTCGCGGGTCACCTCGCGCGGCTCTCCGACGGCGAGGCCGCCGATGGCGTAACCGGGAAAGTCCATCTCCACCAGCCGCTCCGCCGATTCGCGGCGCAGATCGGCGTACATGCCTCCCTGCACGATGCCGAAGAGGCTCTGCGTGGCTCCTCCCAGCGCCTCGTGCCACGGAACTCTGTGAGCATTGGCAGCGAAGTGGTCGCGCGAACGCCGCGCCCAGGCATGAGTCAGCGCCATCGAATCGCGCGTGCGCTCCCAACTTGCCGGAGTCTCCACGCACTCGTCGAAGGCCATCGCGATGTCCGCGCCCAGAGCGATCTGCACGTCCATCGAATGCTCGGGCGAGAAGAAATGCTTCGACCCATCCAGATGCGAGCGGAAC
>WQYS01000209.1 GCA_009781125.1 Acidobacteriaceae bacterium
TCGATGACTGCATGTGCGGCAACTACGAGATGACCATCGACCCCCACAAAAAGGATGCTCTGATACACGTTCCCGGCACGGCGTTGACGACCTACCAGCAGATGGGGCAGTCGGGAAACAGAGGTAAGGACCAGCTTGGCGACGGGCCTGGCTCGGCCACCAATCAAGGCAAGCAGTTTGACCTCATAGAGCGGATGGCAAAGCTGGAGGCCCCGCCGCAGATCAAGTTCAAGGATCTGGAGTCCTTTCTGGTGACCTCAAAGATACTTACCGGGCCGCCCTTCCTCTTCGACGTGCGCACCGACTACGTGAAGGTAACCAACGATACGGTTCTGGTGCCGGTGACAATACAGATTCATAACCGTGACATCACCTTCAAGACCGAGGACGGCGTTGCCACCGGCAAGGTGAACATCTTTGGCCGCATCTCGAACATCAACCACCGCGTGCTTCAGACCTTCGAGGACACGGTGGAGGTCTCGGTTCCGAGCGAGCTGCTGGCGCGGTCGCAGAATGACGCCAAGGTCTACTGGAAGGCGCTGCCGCTGCCTCCGGGACTCTATAAGCTGGAGATCGCCATCAAGGACGTGAACAATACCGACCACGTCGGAACCTGGAAGCGCAGCATCAATGTTCCCAAGTACGACGACGACCGGCTGTCGGCCTCGTCGCTGATCCTTGCCAGCAGGATGGAGCGCGTCTCCTCCAAGGAGATCGGGCAGGGAAACTTCGTCATCGGCGATACGCATCTGACTCCCCGCGTGCCGCCGGAATATAACGCTCCGGTCACCTTCCGCCGCGACCAGAACCTGAGCTTCTGGATGCAGGTGTATAACCTGGGGATCGACGACAAGAGCAAGCACAACGGCGCGACGGTCCAGTATCAGGTGGTGAATACGGTCAACAACCAGACGATTCTCCAGGCCGAAGAGCAGACCGACCGGCTCAACCCCAACTCGGATCAGGTTACGCTGGAGCGGACGATGCCGCTGGCCAGTCTTGATCCAGGGAAGTACAAGATCGTCATTAACGTAGACGACGGTATCAGCAAGCAGCAGATCACAGAATCTGCGCCGTTCAACGTGGATTAGTTGTATATTCGAGGTGTGCCCATAATGCGGTACAGTCACGTGGAAGAAAGACGATGACTGATCCTGGTGCAACCTGTAAGCGCATTCCCGGTTTCTAAATGGAGGATGTGCTTTTTGGAGAGGTCCTTAGAGATCCCGACGCCAGGTGTGAATCTGTGCAACGAGGCAGACTGAAAATCGCGGCTCCTGCTCTGACGCTGGTTCTGATGCTGGCTACCAGTACGTGTGCGCTGGCGATCGGTCCCGGCTCGGTCTCCGGCGTGGTCAAGGATTCACAGGGCGCTGCGCAGATGGGCGCTCTGGTCGAGGTGCTGACCAACGGCTCCGTTATCGTGGGCACTGCGTTTACGGACCTGCACGGCCGCTACCTGATCTCCAACCTCATTCCGGGTAAGTATGAGATACGCGCCAGCGCAGCCCTGTTCGCAACGGCGCTCAGGCCAAACCTTCAGCTTCGTTCCGGCGCGCGCGTTACCGTCAACATTACGCTGAATGCGCTCTTCGATCCCGTAGCGTGGCTTCCCGCCGAACGCCGCAAGGCCGACGAATCGCCGGACGACTGGACATGGACGCTGCGTTCCGCCGTCAACAGGCCTGTGCTGCGCATGGTTGGTGACGACGGCCAAAGCATGGTCTTCGCCTCTTCCAGCGCCGCCGAGAATAAGACTCCGGTCGAACATGCGCGCGCCGAGGTCGTATCGAGCGATGGCGGCTTTGGAACCGGCGGCATTCATAACGTCTTTCACCTGGATCGGCGGCTGACCGATGGCACGGATGCAATCCTGCGCGTCAGCGTAGGAGCCGCAACTGGTCCTCTGACCCGGGTTCCCTCGACGGAGATGCAGGCCGGATATCAGCGGCAAACGGGCATTATGGGCACGGCGGACCGGCTGGTCGTGAGCTACCAGTCGCACCCGGAGCTGATGAGTTCGGCGATAAGTTCAGAAGGAACCGCAACTTACGACGTCATGCAATTGGCCTCGGCGCACAAGGCCCAGTTCGGCGACATGGTGGAGTTCGAGGCGGGCGGCGATGTGTACTTTGTCAGAAGTGCAGGAAGCGCTCTGGCCTCGCGTCCCTTCCTGAAGATTACGGCACATCCCACGGCGACCTGGTCGGCGGATTACCGCATGGCCACCTCGCGGGATTTGCAGTCGTTTGCAGGCCTGGATTCGGTGGAGCTGGAGCTGCCCGTTGGCGTCGTCACCCAGGGCCGGATGCAGCTTGAGAACGGGCTGCATCAGCAGTGGGGGATCGAAAAGAAGACCGGGCGTGGCGTGGTTCAGGTCGCTTACTACCGTGACCACATGAACCATACGGCGCTGGCCGGGATAGGCCATCTCAGCGGCGGCGATCTGGCCGCGATGAGCACGGCCCCGAGCGGCGTGCTGGCGGATACGGCGACGAACACCTTCCGTCTGATGGGGTCCAATGTTCGTTCGCAGGGAGTGAACCTGCTGGTGACCGAGCCGATCACCTCCGGCTTGTGGCTGGCTTTTGAGTACAGTACTGGCAACGCCCTCACCGTGGACACGGATACGGCGCTGCCGACTCTGACCGGCAATCTGAAGCTACAGTCCGCGCAGTCGGCGGCGGTGGCGATTCGAGGCCGGGTTGTTCATACAGGGACCAAAGTGCGCGCCAGCTACCGCTGGCAGCCCGAGGGAACGGTGACTGCCGTGAATTCCTACGGAGCTTTCAGCGATCAGGCGTATCTCAGCTTCGTAGTGCGACAGCCGATCCGCTGTGGAAACCTGCTGCCTGCAGGCCTGGAGGCCACGGTGGACGTCAGCAACCTGCTGGCCGAAGGCTATAGGCCGATCCTGTCCAGCGACGGCAAGACGCTCTACCTGGCCCAGATGCCGCGCGCGATTCAGGCCGGGCTTGCCTTCAACTTCTAGAAGACTTTCCTCTGAATTAATTCATCTGCCTTGCAGGGCCTTGCACCCTTTTGCAGGGTGGCTCTCTGCTGGTGTTGGGCTTCCAGCGAGGAGGAGGTGGTGCAACCGAGTGTTGACCGTTTGAACACCCTAGCTCGAATCATACGTCAAGCCAGTCCACTTTATGCCGAATGTCATTCAATCCTAAAGACTTAGAAAAATCTCAAGATATAAAGGATTTTTGACCCAAACCAGCATCCCGATACCGGCTCAGACGGCAAATCCCCTGTAAAGACGCTGATTGTAAACCCCAGATTAACATCCCAACACACTCACACACCACACAAAAATATAATCCATTAACCTATTTATAATCATATAGTTAATATTATAACAACTCTATATACAACTATTAATTAATTTCTTAATATACACACTTTACCTATTCTAAATAACTGGAAATGAAGGAGTTAATCGTCTATCCTCATGTCCCAGGATTCCTTAATGCCGATTCTTGCCCCCTAGCTTCGTCTGTGAGCGGCTTCTACCCTTTTCGGTATCCCCTAGCCCGGTCTGAATCCCTACGGACGCTTTAAATCGAATCCTAGAGCGATTTGTCTGAGCCGGAATCCCCCGCCCTTAAATCAAAAGAGTAACGCTGTATCGCCTAACCCCATGCAGTAACGTCCGTGCCTTTACTTTGCAGGTTTGGTCTTCTTTGCTTTACCGAGTACATCCTTAGCGGCAAGCCGAGCAAGGCCCAAGACGATTCCCTAACTGGTCAAGATTGCATCCGGCCAGATGGCCTGAGCCGCTTTCCGAATCAGCGCGTCATCCTCTGCACTCAATCTGACATTGATCTGTAATTCTCGTTTACCCATCCCCTCAATCGTTACGTTTGCTAGGGACCGATTCAAGGATAATGACAGTAATGTTCGTATGAATGATAATGTTTATATCATTCCAAAGATGCGCCTTGTCGCGGTGCAGGTACGTGGTTTTCGGGTACAGGAGAAGGGATATGTCAACTTTTGATTGGGGCATGGTGATTGGCCTTGTGGCTGTCGCTTACATTACAGGAAATAGGATCACTAATCTTGAATCAAAACTTGAATCTGAAATAGGAAAACTTCGTTCTCAACTCTACAGTCATAATTCTGACGAAGCGGCTCACGTGAAGCAGTTCAGGCGTTCCGATTACCTATAGGGTATATCTTGGATGACCTCTGAACAGATTGCCGAAGGACAGCAGCGAACACTGAACACCCTGCGCCACGCATAGCCTTAAAGCAAAAGGCGAGTCGAGATGACCCGCCCTCTGTGTATGCCGTAGTTTGGTTATGCTTGCTGGTGTGTCCCCTTTGGCGTGTTGCACTCGTTGCCTGTAGAGAAAGCCCGTTCCATCCGTGCCTTGAGAATCAGAACCTTTTCCACGAGGTCCAAACTTTCCTCTATGTTGAGCGATGCCAGATACTCATCGACCGTCATCCCGTTTACTGTGCCCGTTCCAGTTGCCATCCGTGCCCGTCCCTTTCTATCGCCATCCAGCGCAGCTTCAGAAGCTACCAAAGGGCATATAGTGCAGTCAAGACGCGGGTTTTATGCAATCCTGATTCCGGCTCAATAGGTTATAAATTAACCAATCCCAAGGTTATTTAATTAATCATCCCATTGTCCCCTGTGATCTATGCCTGTATCCAGCAGGTCAAAAAGTTCACCATGAACTTTCGTTCCGATACGGTGCAAAATCACGATATACGCAGCCCTCTGAGTCAGACTTCAAAGGACTCTTTCACGCGGCCTTCAAGATTTTTAAGACCGTATTCGTGCTGATACCCAATTCACTCGCTATGCCACGGATGCTAATGCCTTTCTCGCGCAATTTAAAGAGCTTGCGAGTCAATCCCGGCTGATCCTGAACCTTTGGCCTTCCACCAATCCGCCCCTCTTTACGCGCTCTCTCAAGGCCAGCGGTCACACGCTCTGATAGTCGAATCCTTTCCTGTTTTGCTACAGCCGCGAGAATACCAATCACAGCCTCTTTAAAGATTCCGGTCGAATCCAGATATTGTTCTGTAAACGAGCGGTAATTCACGCCGTAGCTGGTGAGCCGTTCAAGATGATTCAATGTCTCTACGACACCTTCCCGGCTCAGGCGATCTAACGACCAGAACAAGAGAATATCGAACTCACGGCGGGATGCGGCTGCGAACATCTTCTGAAACTCAGCACGATCAGA
>WQYS01000210.1 GCA_009781125.1 Acidobacteriaceae bacterium
CCGCATCCGGCGCAGGCCAGATTGCAGCGGAACAGCGGCTCCAGCATCAGCACCAGAGGATAGCGCTTGCGTCCGCTGAGCCTCTGCTTCAATACATACCGTGCGACCGTCAAGGCCTGTGAGATGGGCACTGCCATCCGTTGTCTCCTGATGTAATTCTAGCTACGACGGTGTTTCGTCGCTTGGTTTCATGGCCTTCTGGTACGTCGTCAGCGCCAGCAGCGGGAAGTACTGCTTATACAGGTGGTAGCCCAGATAAAAGACGCGCGGAAAACCGGTTCCGGTGTAATAACTTTCTCCGTTACGGCCCGCAGCCAACTCGCTCCAGCTTCCGTCTTCGTGCTGGCGCTCGGTGAGCCAGCGGACTCCCTTGGCCACTGAGTCCGACCGCGTATCCCCGGCTGCCAGCAGGCCCAGAATCGCCCATGCCGTCTGCGACGGAGTGCTCGGCCCTACGCCGCGCTGGTTGGGATCGTCGTAGGTTCCGCAGGTCTCGCCCCAGCCGCCGTCGGGATTCTGAACCATGCGAATCCATTCGGCTGCCTGCTGAATGACCGGCTCGTGGTTCCACATGCCCATAGCCTCAAGGCCCCTCAGCACCAGGAACGTCCCGTACAAATAGTTGACACCCCAGCGCCCGAACCAGCTTCCGTCCGGTTCCTGTTCTTTGAGGATGAACTGCACGGCCTTCTCGACTCGCGGGTCTTCGCGCGTGAATCCGTACTGTGCCAGCATCTCCAGCATGCGGCCCGTGATATCGACCGTGGGCGGATCCAGCATAGCGTTGTGGTCGGCGAACGGGATGTACTGGAAGATCATCTTGGTGTTGTCTTTATCGAAGCTGGCCCAGCCGCCGTTCTTGCACTGCATGGCCCAGATCCAGTCGATAGCGCGCTGGCATACCTCGTACTGGTAGCGCTCGCGCGGGTTATTGACCAGGTTGAGTGCCATCAAAACCTGTCCAGTATCATCAACATCCGGGTAAAACTCGTTGTTGAACTCGAAGTACCATCCTCCAGGTTCAACATTTTTTACCTTTTGTGCCCAGTCACCTTTAGTGCGGACCTCTTTCGAGAGTATCCAGTCTGCGGCCTTAATCAGACGCGGATCGTCCTTGGCGACTCCGGCCTCACCCAGCGCGTACATGGCTTGAGCCGTATCCCATACGGGAGGGAAGCACGGCTGCATGCGGAAGGTAGGAGTCCTATAGTCCTCAGTCCCTTCGGGACAGTCAATACCCAGCTTCTCGAACTCGTCCATGGCTCGGATCATCTGCGGGTCGTCGAGCGAGTAGTCCAGGCAGCGCAGCGCAATAATCGAGTTCAGCATCGCCGGATAGATCGCGCCCAGGCCGTCGGACTTGTCGAAGCGCTCCAGCATCCACTTCTTGGCCTTCCTGAGAGCAACCGTCCGTAGCGGACGGATATGAATGCGCTCGAATCCGTGAATCATCCGGTCCGTGAACAGGAAGAAGTTTCTCCAACTGAAGATGTGCTTCATGTCCCAGCGCAGGTGCAGGTTGGCGTTCTTGCGTCCGCCGACGAAGAGTTCGTCGATGGTCTCGCCGGGAGCCAGCTTCTTGAAGGGCTTCTTGGCGTAGAGGATCGACAGCGGAACCAGAATCCCGCGCGACCAGGAAGATATCTCGTAGATATTGAAGTAAAACCAGTTAGGGAAGAGAACGATCTCCGGAGGAACCGCAGGCACGGCGCGATAGTCGTACTGACCCAGGGCGCAGAGATACATCTTGGTGAAGGTGTTGCATGCGGTCACGCCGCCCTCGGCCAACACCCGTTCCCTGGCCTTGACCATGACCGGATCGTCCTTCGACCATCCCATCAGCTTCAGCGCCAGATACGCCTTGACGCCATAGTTGACGTTCGACGGGCCGCCCGGATACAGGCTCCATCCGCCGTCTTCGTTCTGGTGGCGCAAGATTTCGTTGACCGCCCGCTGCATCTTGCCGGGGTCGCCCGTGCCCAGCAGCGTGTGCATGAAGATGTAGTCGGCCTCGAGCATGACGTCGGCTTCGAGTTCGCCGCACCAGTAGCCGTCGGCGTGCTGCTGGCCGAGCAGCCACGTCCTAGACCGCTCGATGCTGTCGCGCACCTGGTCGAGGCCCAAGTCGAGCCGCCCGAACTTCAGTTGCGGCGCGCGGTCTTCGGATTGCATCTTTTGCGACTGGCTCATGAACTCTGGTGGAACCTCTGACTAACCTCTAACGGGAGGAGCCGATGCTATGGCCTGAACGATCTCCGGCGGCAGGCCGAAGCGGACATTTTCAGGCATGACCTCCACTTCCTCGACAGAAGTGTATCCCTTGGTTTGCAGATACGCCACAACCTCCTGCACTAGAACCTCAGGCGCGCTGGCTCCGGCGGTTACTGCAACCGTTTGTACTCCATCCAGCCACTCTACCTGCACATCCTCAGCTTTGTCGATCAGGTACGACCGCGTGCCCAGGTTCTTCGACACCTCGACCAGGCGGTTGGAGTTGGAGCTGTTGCTCGAACCGACCACCAGCACCACGCCGGCATCGTGCGCGACCGCGACGTTCTTCACCGCCGTCTGGCGGTTCTCCGTAGCGTAGCAGATGTCCTGCGCGCGCGGCCCGGCGATGTTCGGAAACCTCTTCTTCAGGGCGTCGATCATGCTCCTGGCCTCGTCCAGCGAGAGCGTGGTCTGCGTCAGGTAGGCAATCTTGTTGTGGTCGGGAACCTCCAGCGCTTCAACCTGCTGGACTGTTGAAACGACATGGGTTACGTCCGGGGCCTCGCCCTGCGTGCCCTGAACCTCCTCATGATCGCGATGCCCAACCAGCACAAGCGAATAGCCTTGCCGCGCAAACTTGACGGCCTCAATGTGAACCTTGGTCACCAGCGGACAGGTGGCGTCGATCACCTTCAGCCCGCGCCGCTCGGCCAGATCGCGCACTGCCGGAGAGACTCCGTGCGCCGAATAGATGACGCGAGCGCCGTTGGGAACCTCATCCAGCTCGTTGACGAAGATCGCGCCCTGCTTAGCCAAGTCGTTGACAACATAGCTGTTATGGACGATCTCCTTGCGCACATAGATAGGCGCTCCAAAGGTATCGAGCGCGATCTGCACGATATCGATGGCTCGGACGACTCCGGCACAGAAGCCTCTAGGTTTGAGTAGGAGAACCCGCTTTGCCTCATTCGCGGCTTGGTCAGGCGCGTTGGTTGTCACGAGTATAAGTATACCTTTCTTGTTGAACCTTTTCGCGGTTAAACAGCAGGGAACCTTCGAGGATTCTCAAGCAATCGCAGCGCGGAGTCCAAGCTCGCCGGCAATGCTGCCTAGCCGTCTATCTCTGGTCCAGATCGAGATCGACCTGTCAAAGAGAGCCGAGGCCAACAGATGAAGATCCGTGGCGCCGATTCCTCTGCGACAGAGCTGCTTCAGTTCAATCAGGTCAAACAACTCACCGGTCTCGGCAACCGTAGCGTGAGGCAACAACGCCAGGTCGCCGAGCACCTTCTCCCGGTTGGCAATCGAACCCAGAGCCAGCTCCAGCCGGACAAGCGGGTGCGTGACGACCTCATCGTTCTGGAGCAACTCCTGTAACTTTACTTCGGGTTTCCGCAGATGATCGATCCAGATCGAAGTGTCAACGAGAATCACGGTTCACTCCGGCGCCGCGGAGCGGCTTCAGCCTCGGGATCGCTGCCGCCGAGCGCCGCCAGCCGCCGGGCCGCCTCATTTCGCACCAGCCGCGTGAGAGCTTCCTTCACCAGGGCAGCCTTCTCCTTAATGCCGGTGTAATGCTCGGCCTGCCGGATCAGTTCGTCGTCAAGTGCAATGGTTGTACGCATGAACGCCTCCTTGCAGCACGCATATCAGCACCACAACGATGCTAATATACGTGCCACACAGGAGGCAAGCTGGAGAAAAATGCTGATTTCAGTGTGCCTTGTGCAGCAGGCCGGCCAGATCGACGACGTGATAGGCCAGCATCGCTGCCATCAGGATCAGGTAGCCGCGCAGAGCTCCCAGGGAGAGGCGAACCGCTTTGGTCATGGCAATTCTGCCCAGGCCTTCGGTGGAGCGCTTCTGCTCGGGCGCGTCATCGAGAGGGTGGATGACGCTATACAGATTCACATCGTGGGTTACATTCATCGTTGCCATGGTTATTTAGCTCACCTCGTTTGGAATAGGTCCGGAAGCAGCACCTGCGTCGCCAGCAGCAACGACAGGCCAAAGAGGACGATGATGATCGCCCAGTTAATGATGTTGTTCCACTGCTTGTTGATCCACTGCTCGCCGAGCAGCTCATGATCATTGAGCAGCAGTTGCAGAAAGATGATCGCCGAAGGCAGAATCAGCCCGGCAAACGCCTGTACGGCAATAATGACCAGTTGCAGCGGCATACGCGGAATCAGAACAATTCCGGCAGCGGCGGCAACGCATAAGATGTAGGTTCCATAGAACCCCGGCGCCTCCCAGATCTTCTTCTGCAGCGAGGCTTCCCATCCCTTCACCTCTCCCCAGGCCCAGGCGCTGGCCAGTGAGATGGCCGTTGTGCCCAGGATGGCGGCGTTTACCATCAGAATCAGAATGCCCTTGCGCATGAACTGGCCGGCAAAGGGAACCAGAGCGTTGGCCATCTGCGCCGGATCCTCGAAGCTGATGCCGTGCTGCCGCCCAAAGTTTCCGACCAGCATCATGGCTCCGGCCACGAGCATGGTGAAGCAGGCGCCCAGGAACGTATCCAGCCGCGACCACTTGAGGTCGGCGAAACGCAGACGCTTTTCTGCCACGCAGCTCTGCTGAAAGAAGAGCTGCCAGGGAGCGATGGTCGTCCCTACGATGGCTATGACCAGAAAGATCAGGTCACTGTTGAGCCGTCCCGGAGGCAGATGTGGAATCAGAGTGTTCCGCGCAATATCGGCGAGCTGCGGATGCGTATTCCATGCCAGCGCAAACCAGAGTAGATCGAGAGCGCAGAAGGCTATGACGATCCTCTCCCAGCTGCGGTAGCTTGCCGTTGCCACCAGCAGAACCAGTCCTACAGCGGCAATCGGAACGCCGATGAGCGGATCGACTCCCAGGTGGCTCATCGCCAGCGAGATGGCGGCAAACTCGGTGATCAGCGTCAGGAAGTTGACGAACAGCAGATCGAAGAGCGAGAAGTGTCCCC
>WQYS01000211.1 GCA_009781125.1 Acidobacteriaceae bacterium
CTTGATGACGTCGCGCTCCTTCACCGGAGCGTCGCCCGGATCGACCACGACGTAGCTCTCGAAGTAGAGCACGGCCTCGAGATCGCGCAGCGAGATATCCAGCAGATGGCCAATGCGTGAAGGCAGCCCCTTGAAGAACCACACATGCGAGCACGGAGACGCCAGCTCGATATGGCCCAGCCTCTCGCGGCGAACCTTCGAGAGCGTGACCTCCACACCGCACTTGTCGCAGATCACTCCGCGATGCTTCATGCGCTTGTACTTGCCGCACAGGCACTCCCAGTCGGTGATGGGGCCGAAGATGCGCGCGCAGAACAGCCCGTCGCGCTCCGGCTTGAAGGTGCGGTAGTTGATGGTTTCTGGTTTCGTGACCTCGCCGTGCGACCAGCTGCGGATCTTCTCCGGGCTGGCAAGCTGAATCTTGATCGCGTCGAAGTCCGCGATGGGACCGGTCAATTCGAATGGGCTGGAGCGGAACATAGGTCTTTGTCTCTCCCCTGGCGGTGATGGCAACTGCCGCCTGTTGCTGCTGCTTTGCTAATTGTCTTCTTCGCAGCGTGTCGTGCTGCTGCGGTGCTTCAATTCCGTCTGCGCCTTCACGCTGCGCGCGAAGACGACAAGCTAGATAAACTAATCGACTGCCACAATCTCCGGCACCGGCTCGTTCTTGTGTCCGTTCTGGTCGATCTGCTTGACCAGCTCAACGTCCAGGCACAACGACTGCAGCTCGCGCACCAGCACGTTGAACGACTCCGGCACGCCCGGCTCGATGGCGGCCTCGCCCTTGACGATGGCCTCGTAAATCTTGGTGCGGCCATAAACATCGTCCGACTTCGCCGTGAGCAGCTCCTGCAGGATGTAGGCTGCGCCGTAAGCCTCCAGCGCCCAAACCTCCATCTCGCCGAAGCGCTGTCCGCCGAACTGCGCCTTGCCGCCCAGCGGCTGCTGCGTAATCAGCGAGTACGGCCCAATCGAGCGCGCGTGAATCTTGTCGTCGACAAGATGCGAGAGCTTCAGCATGTAGATGTAGCCAACCGTTGCCGGCTGCTCGAAGGCCTCGCCCGTCATGCCGTCGTAGAGCTTGCTCTTGCCCGTGGCCGGAAGCTCTGCGGATGCGAGCAGCGCCTTGATCTCCGCCTCGCGCGCGCCGTCGAAGACAGCCGTGCCCAGCCATACGCCGCGCTTCATGCCTGCGGCGATGCGAACCGTCTGGTCGTCATCCAGTTCGAGAAGCTGGCGCAAAGCAGCCGTTCCGGCAAAGCGCTCCTTGAAGAGCTCGCGGACCTGACTGGCCTTCGTATAGGTAGCGGCGATCTCGGCGATCTTCCTGCCCAGTTCGTGTGCGGCCCAGCCAAGATGCGTCTCCAGAATCTGTCCGACGTTCATACGAGAAGGCACGCCGAGCGGATTAAGCACAATCTCCACCGGAGTTCCGTCGGGCAGGTAAGGCATATCCTCTTCCGGCAGGATGCGCGCGATGACGCCCTTGTTGCCGTGGCGGCCCGCCATCTTGTCGCCGACCGAGAGCTTACGCTTCATGGCCACGTAGACCTTGACCATCTTGATGACGCCTGGAGCCAGCTCGTCGCCCTTGCTCATCTTGGCGACCTTCTCGTTGGTGATCTTGCGCAGCACGTCGATCTGGCGCGAGGTCATCTCTTCGATCTCGTCGATCTGCTCGTTGACGCGCGGGTCCTTGTCGGCGTAGCGGATGCGCTTCAGGTTGCGCGTCGAGATCAGTTCAATAGTGTCGCGCGTGAGAACCTCGCCCTTCGAGAGCAGCTTCTTATTGGTGCGCTCGTCGTGCAGGTCGGCCAGAACCTCCTTGCCGCCGAGAATCCCTTCCAGCCGCTTCAGGCGCTCGTCGGTGAGAATACGAATCTCATCGGCCAGGTTGCGCTCCAGCTTCTCGACCTGTATGGCCTCGATCTGCTTGGCGCGCTCGTCCTTCTCCTGTCCCTTGCGCGAGAAGATGCGCACGTCCACCACCGTGCCCTCAATGCCCGGAGGACAGGTCAGCGAAGCGTCACGCACATCGCCAGCCTTCTCGCCGAAGATGGCCCTCAGCAGCTTCTCTTCGGGAGTAAGCTGCGTCTCGCCCTTCGGCGTTACCTTGCCGACAAGAATATCGTTGTGGCCAACATTCGCGCCGATGCGGACGATGCCGCTTTCGTCGAGATCGCGCAGCGCGTGCTCGCTGACGTTGGGAATGTCGCGCGTAATCTCTTCCGGACCCAGCTTGGTGTCGCGGGCTTCGATCTCAAACTCCTCGATGTGGATCGAGGTGTAGTAGTCCTCGCGCACCAGCCGCTCCGAGATAAGGATGGCGTCCTCGAAGTTATATCCGCGCCACGGCATGAAGGCCACCAACACGTTGCGGCCAAGGCCAAGCTCGCCCTGCTCCGTGCAGGGACCATCGGCGATCACCTGGCCCTTCACCACGCGGTCGCCCCGGCGCACGATGGGCTTCTGGTTGATGCAGGTGTTCTGATTGGAACGCTTGAACTTGGTGAGCTGATAGATGTCGCTGCCCACCTCGCGCGAGAGCTGCGTGGGATGGTGTTCGCCCTCGACGCGCACGATGATGCGCTCTGAGTCAACCGAGTCAACAATGCCATTGCGCTTGGCCAGAATCACAGCGCCCGAGTCGCGCGCGGTAACGCCTTCCATGCCCGTGCCCACCAGCGGAGCTTCAGAAACCAGCAGAGGCACCGATTGCCGCTGCATGTTCGCGCCCATCAGAGCGCGGTTAGCGTCGTCGTGCTCAAGGAACGGCACCAGCGAAGCGGCCACCGACACAAGCTGCTTGGGCGAGACGTCAACGTAATCGACCTCGGCCCTGGGAACCAGCACGAAGTTGCCCTGGCGGCGCGCATCGACGATGTTCTGCACGATGTGCTGCTTCTCGTCCAGCTCGACGTTGGCCTGCGCGATGGTGTGGCGATCCTCTTCCCACGCCGAAAGATAGAAGCTGAAGGGAGCAAGCTCCATGGTGCGCTTCTTATCTTTCTTTAATTGATCATTGAGCTTCCTGGCTTCGCTGGTTTCGAGCGTGTCGCCCTGGCGCAGCCCGCTCTCGCCGGCGTTGACCACTGCAAAGTAATCGAGAACCCTGCCGTCCTTCACCTTGCGGTACGGCGACTCGATAAATCCATACTCGTTGATCCGCGCAAAGCAGGAGAGCGACGAGATCAGTCCGATGTTCGGGCCTTCCGGCGTCTCGATGGGGCAGATGCGGCCATAGTGCGTCGGATGCACGTCGCGGACCTCGAACCCGGCGCGCTCGCGCGACAGTCCGCCCGGCCCCAGAGCCGACAGGCGGCGCTTGTGCGTGATCTCCGACAGCGGATTGGTCTGGTCCATGAACTGCGACAACTGCGACGAGCCGAAGAACTCGCGGATAGCGGCCATCACCGGCTTGGCGTTGATGAGGTCGTGCGGCATGGCCGTCGACATCTCCTGATAGACCGACATCTTTTCCTTGATGGCGCGCTCCATGCGCACCAGACCGATGCGGAACTGATTCTCCATCAGTTCGCCCACGGCGCGCACGCGGCGGTTGCCGAGGTGGTCAATGTCGTCCACCACGCCGATATTCTTGCGCAGCTTCAGCAGATACCGAATAGTCCCGTAAAAGTCTTCAGGCGTCAGCGTGCGGTGATCGAGGCCCGTGGCTTCGTCGTTCTCATACAGCTTGATGTTGAACTTCAACCGGCCCACGCGCGAGAAGTCGTACTTGCGCGGGTCGAAGAACATGCCCTCAAACAGCGCCGTCGCCGTATCCAGCGTCGGCGGATCGCCCGGGCGCAGCTTGCGATAGATCTCAATCAGCGCCTCTTCCGTCTTGCGAATAGAATCGCGGCGCAGCGTGTTGGTGATGACATTGCCCACGTCGTCGCGCTCGGGGAAGAAGACCGCAAAGCTGGCGACGCCCGACTGCTGGATCTTTTGCAGCTTGTCGGCGGTCAGCTCCTGATTGGCCTCGTAGAGCAGTTCGCCGGTAGTCAGATCGACCACATCAGCAGCGGTCATCGCGCCATCAAGCTCGGTGGCTTCGATTCCGACCGCTTCAATCTTATGCTGACGCAGGCTCTTGAGAGAATGCGCCGAAATCCTGCGCGTGGCGGGGGCAATCTCTTCGCCCTTCACCACCACCGCAGCCGCCGGACGTGTGCCCGTCAAGTTGGTCGTAGCGCCTTCGGGCGCGACCTGCCAGCTCAGCTTGCCTTCCTTCACGTTGATGGTGTCCACCGTATAGAAGGTGCGCAGAATCTCCTCGTCGGTGCGCAGGCCGAGCGCGCGCAGGAAGATCGTTCCCAGAAACTTGCGCTTGCGGTCGATGCGGACATAAAGCGTGTTCTTCAGGTCGTACTCGAACTCGACCCACGAGCCGCGATAAGGAATGATCTTGCCCAGGAAGTAGGTGCGGTTGTTGGCCGTCTCGAAGAAGACGCCGGGCGAGCGGTGCAACTGCGAAACAATAACTCGCTCGGTGCCGTTGACGATGAAGGTGCCGTTGGCGCTCATCAGCGGGATGTCGCCGAAGAAGACCTCCTGCTCCTTCATGTCACGCAGGGTCTTGACGCCGGTCTCCGCGTCCTTGTCGTAGATCTTCAGGCGGATGGTGACCTTCAGCGGAGCCGAATAGGTCATGCCGCGCTCTTCGCACTCGGCCTGATCGTACTTGAGCTGCAAGCCCACCGGGTCGCCGCACTTATTGCAGAAGTCGGGCGTGTTCTTGTTGTAGGCTCCGCAGAATCCGCAGAGCACGTCGCCCGGATGGAACGGGTCGGTAATGACCATGTGGCCGCAGTTCACGCAGGCCGTGCGCAGGTGGTTGAGCCCCTTCAGGTAGCCGCACTTGCACTCCCAGTTGCCGATCGAGTAATCGACAAACTCCAGCTCGCTCACATTGCGGAAGTCGGTAATGGGGAAGACCGACGTAAAGACGGATTGCAGCCCGTTATCTTCGCGCTCCTGCGGCAGCTTGTCCATCTGCAGGAAGCGTTCATAGCTGCGCCGCTGCACCTCGATGAGGTTGGGAATCTCAATGGCGGTTGGAATCTTGGAAAAATCGAGTCGGCTACGGATCGCGCGCGTTTCGCTGGACATGCTCTCTCCTGAGGAACTACTCACCTTC
>WQYS01000212.1 GCA_009781125.1 Acidobacteriaceae bacterium
AACCCGGACACTGTGCGATGATGTGCGGCAATGGTTCGAGGATGGTTCGATGCGCGTTCGGGCAGCGTTCGATAAACTTATTCAGTCTGTAGGAAGGAGGAAACCCGCCATGACGTAGTTATGAGCCGATCCAATCATCACTACTACAACGTGTGCTGTTCGCCGATCAACGAGGATGGGTACTGCGAACGGCATGAAGACCAAAACTACTGGCATCCTCAAAGAACCTGCATTACAGAGCGCGACGTTTTGTTGCGGCGCGGTGTTTACCGGCGTCGCAAACGTTTTCCGTCGTGGGGAATCAAGCGATGGATAAGCGGTCCGCCGATGGACGTGAAACGCATCTGGCGTCAACGCGCACGGGCGCAGCAGAAGCAGGAGTTTCTTCGTAATCCTGAAGAGCCGCTGATTACGCCGATGAAGCGTCTGGTTAATCTCTGGGACTGGTATTGAATCAGTCGAGTATCCATTCGCCGTGTTCTTGAATGGCGGAGTGCATGGCGTCGGGAGCGAGATCCAATTCTCCGGGCCAAGTGACGGCTCCGTAGTCGATTCTGACCTGAGCGAAGAAGGCGGGGTCAGCCAGAGCCGCGAAGACACCGGCTCTGGGTGAGCGAACCATGCGCGACAGATCGACCGTGCCGGTGAGTCCATCGACAAAGGCCACTCGGAGGCGCAGCCCCGGCAGGGCTTCGACACTGGTTGCGCTCCAAGGTGACCGTGGCGCAATCTCTGGGACTACGACAGAGGGATGATATTCACCGGAGTTCGATTCTGTACGCATAGCTCCCAATTCCTCCTGAGTTCTTCGCGGTGTTGTTGTGCCCATTCCAGCACGAGTGCCATAGCGCGTCTGGGTAGCTCTCCTTGAACGACCGCGAGCGTCTGAATGTCGATCAACGCCTCAAACTCGGCATAGACCGCGTGAAAGTGAGGCGGAACGTGGTCTCCGAAGTACATCTGAATGATAATCCCGTAGAACCTGCTGATCGTCGGCATATTCCTATTATCTTGCTAACGAGCAGTTGCGCCGCTGAGGAAGTTGTCGATGGTGATGAGGATGGCGTCCTGCTTACGGCGCGGCAGGCTCTCGATTCGTTCCAGCCGTTGCAGCACCTTGCGGCTCGGCTTGCGCGCAGACTTGCGAGACTGCGGTTGCAGCAGTTCATCGGTAGAGACTTCGAGAACCTGAGCAAAGCGCAGAATCATGTCGGCGTTGAGGCGGAGTTTGTCGTTCTCGTAGTCGGAAACGAGGACGGGAATCAAACCAGTAAGGTCTGCCACTTCCCTCTGTGTAAAGCCGCGCTCCTTACGAATACGGGCTATTCGCTGGCCTACAGTCTCCGGGCCGGAAGCGACGGGAGCGAGTTTTAGTCTGGAAATCCTTGGCATAGGAGGACAGTTTAAGGGCAGAAAAAGCCTTGCGCCGTTGTATAAGTATGATACTAATCTTTATGAACAGTAAATTTTCCCAAAAAGCACTTGACAAGGTTTTAAGCGGAGGCCTGAAAAGTGGCAGTGTCACGGATACCGGAAGAGTTGAAGGAGCGGTTGAAGCGGGAGGTATCGGTTCAGCGGTTAGCGGAGGCGCGAGGAATCAAGCTGCGGCGCATAGGCTCACAGTTACATGGGCTGTGCCCGTTCCACGATGACCACAACCCTAGCCTGCAAATCGACCCTGTAAAGAACGTGTGGCACTGTAAGGCTTGCGGTGCAGGCGGCGACGTGATCGAGTGGGTGAGGCGTTCGGAGGGCGTGGGTTACGTTCATGCGGTGGAGCTGCTGAAGCGGGATTACGCGCCGACGGAGGGGCCAGCGGTGGGAGTGAACACCGTGCCTCTGTTGCCGAGTCCGTTGCCGCAGGGAGCCGACGATCAGGCTGTGATGCACAAGTTGGTTGCCTACTACCACCGGACGCTGAAGGAGACGCCGGACGCGCAGCGGTATCTGGAGAAGCGCGGGTTGAAGTCTGCGGAGATGGTCGAACACTTCAAGCTGGGGTTTAGCAATCGGATGCTGGGCACGATGTTGCCGGACAGGAACCGCAAGGCGGGAGCGGAGATCAGGGGACAGTTGGAACGGTTGGGCGTGTTCCGTGGCGATACCGGACGGGAGCATTTAGTAGGTTCGCTGATCGTTCCAATTATCAATCTTGAAGGGGACGTAGTGCAGCTTTACGGGCGGAAGATCAACGACCATCTGAGCAAGAATACTCCGTATCACTCGTATCACTTGTATCTGCCGGGGCCGATGCGTGGCGTGTGGAACGAGGAGGCGTTGGTTGCCAGTAAAGAGATCATCCTGTGCGAAGCGTTGATCGACGCTCTGACGTTCTGGGCGGCGGGATATCGCAACGTGACGGCCAGCTATGGCGTCAATGGCTTCACGAAGGACCACAGGGCGGCGTTCACGAAGCACGGGACCAAGCGCGTGTATATCGCGTATGACCGCGACGAGGCCGGAGACAAGGCGGCGGTGAAGCTGTCGGCTGAGTTGATAGCGATGGGCATCGAGTGTTTTCGCGTGGAGTTTCCGAAGAATCAGGACGCGAACGAGTTCGCGCGGATGACGCAGCCGGCGGCGAAGACTCTGGGCTTACTTCTGAACCGTGCCTTATGGCTTGGCAAAGGGCAGCGGCCAGCGGGACAGGTGGCAGTGCCGGTTATCATGCCGGAGTTGAAATCCGAGCCAGCATCAGCAGAAGACAAAAGCGCAGCTAAGGAAAAAACTATAGAGGCCGAGCCTGTACCTGAACCCGTTGCAGTCGTGGCGACAGAAACGGAAGAACGAGCAGCTAAGGAAAAAACTATAGAGGCCGAAGCTGTGCCGGAACCGGAGCCGGAGCCAGCGGAGAGTGAGCCTGTTTTTCCCTTAGCTGCTGTTTCTGAGCCGATAGAGGAGGGCGAACTTGAGCGGCGCGGCGACGATGTTTTATGGCGCGTGTCGAATCGGGAGTATCGCGTTCGAGGTCTGGAGAAGAATACGAGCGGCAACGTCCTGAACGTGAATCTCCGCGTGATGGGAGTCAACAGGCACGGCGATACGGCGTTGCATCAGGACGTTCTGGAGTTGAACCACGCGCGTCCCCGGATGGCGTTCTGCAAACTGGCCGCCGCCGAGCTTCATGTGAAGGAGGAGACTCTGCGGCGCGAGGTGGGCCAGTTGATGTTGAAGCTGGAGCGGTTGCGCGACGATGCGCTCATGCAGACGTTGGAGCCGCAGCAGGAGTCAGCGGAGACGATGACGGAAGAGGAACGTGCCGAGGCTCTGCGGTTGTTGCGTGACCCGCGCCTGGTCGAGCGCATCGTCGAGGACTTCTCCCGTTGCGGCGTAGTCGGTGAAGAGACGAACAAGCTGATGGGTTATCTGGGCACGGTGTCGAGGTTCTTAGACAAGCCTCTAGCGATCCTGATGCAGTCCAGTTCGGCAGCGGGAAAGAGTTCGCTGATGGAGGCCGTGCTGTCGTTCGTGCCGGAGGAGCATCGAACGCAATACTCCGCGATGACAGGCCAGAGCTTGTTTTACATGGGCGACGTGAATCTTAAGCACAAGGTTCTGGCGATAGCTGAAGAGGAAGGCGCGGAACGCGCAGCCTATGCGCTGAAGCTGTTGCAGTCGGAAGGTAAGTTAACCATCGCATCGACCGGCAAAGACCCTGCCAGCGGCAAGCACGTTACACATGAGTACCACGTCGAAGGCCCGGTGATGTTGTTTCTGACGACGACCAAGCCGGAGATCGACGAGGAACTTTTGAATCGCTGTCTGGTTCTGACGGTGAACGAGGAGCGGGAGCAGACACAGGCTATCCATCGAATCCAGCGGGAGTCCCAGACGTTAGAAGGGCTGATGCAGCGTAAGCGGCGGGATGGCCTGTTGCGGTTGCATCAGAACGCGCAGCGTCTTCTGCGTCCGTTGGAGGTTGCCAACGATCTTGCGTTAGAGTTGAGCTTCCCCGACAGCACGACGCGCACGCGGCGCGATCACATGAAGTACCTGACGCTGATTCGCAGTATCGCTTTTCTGCGCCAGTATCAGCGGCAGGTGAAGACGGCCAAGCCTGAAGGCGACCCGCCCTTCGATTACGTTGAGACGACGAAGGAGGACGTGGAGCTTGCCAAGAAGCTGATCCACGAGGCTCTGGGCGGCTCTCTGGATGAGATGCCAGCACAGACGCGGCGACTTCTGTTGTTGGTCGATGGCATGGTGACAGCGGCCTGTGAGCGGGAGCAGATCGAGCGCACGGAATACCGCTTCTCGCGGCGCGACGTGCGCGAGTTCACGCGCTGGAGCGACTCGCAACTGAAGCGGCATCTGGCACGGTTGGAGGACTTGGAATATCTGATCGTGCATCGTGGCGGACGCGGCCAGAGCATGGTCTACGAGCTTTTCTTCGAGACGAAGGAGACAGCCAAGCCTGTACTTGTCGAGTTAGAGCATAGTTACGATGGAGAGAAGTCTGGGGTAAACGCCAACAAGTCCGGGGTAAACGGCGAGAAGTCCGGGGCAAGTCTGGCCCAAAATAAGGGAAGTCTGGGGCAGTCCGGGGGAAGTCTGGGTGAGCCTTCGCCAGTAGCGACGCGGGTTTTGCACGAAATCGGGGCAAATTCTGAAAAACGCATAGTTAAGGAAGAAGAAAAATCCGGGCAGGTTCGTCATATCGTACCGATAGCGGCGAAGCGGAGGGCGGGATGACGCTGAGAAACAATCGCCAGTCGCCCAAGAAGTCCCTCTGTCTGTTGCCGGAGGCGCATACGGTTTTTGAGTCTCTGTTGAATGGGTACGTGGAGCATCTTCTGGTTCAGGGTCTCACGGAGAACACGGCCATCAACAACCGCCTGCATATCGAGCGTCTGATCGAGTGGCTGAAGGAGCGCGGCATCGAGGAGCCGGTCGAGGTGACGCGGCCCGTGCTGGAGGGCTATCAGCGACACTTGTACCACTATCGCAAGCAGAACGGCGACCCGTTGGCGTTCAGCTCTCAGGCTCTTTTGCTCAGTTCGATGCGGCAGTGGTTCAAGTGGATGACCCGGCAGAATCACATCCTGCACAATCCGGCTTCGGAGATCGAACTGCCAAAGGCAGGTGATTACTTGCCGCGTAACGTGCTTACA
>WQYS01000213.1 GCA_009781125.1 Acidobacteriaceae bacterium
AGCAGATGGATAGCGCCGATCCCGATGGCGAAGAACAGAGCCGCCTTGGCCAGCTTGAACAGGCCGATCAGCAGCAAGCCGGGATCGATGCGGCGCCTGGGTGGAACCGCGGTGACAGTCTCTATGCTCTCGCCGGTAGCGGGCACGTTGCTTTCTATTGTTGGCTGGCTCGAAACAGGCATCCGATCTAATCTTTCTTCAGTTGACGTTGCTGCGCGTGAAATGTCAACGCCTCTCACTGACTCACCAGCCGGGACTCCGCCAGCCCTTGCAGCAGCGGCATTACCTTTTCCTTGGCGGCCTCGGCCGTCAGGCCGTACTTCTGGCGCAGCGCATCGACCTTGCCGTGCTCGATAAACTCATCGGGCCAACCCACGCGCAGCACAGGAACGCTCAGTCCCAGCTCGCTGATCCGCTCGAGCACCGCCGAGCCGAAGCCGCCCTCCAGCGCATGGTCCTCCATCGTAATCAGCACATGGCAGCGGCGGCCATAGAGGTTCACGCACTCACGGTCCACCGGCTTGGCGAACCTGGGGTTAATCACGGCCACGTGCAGGCCTTCATGCTCCAGCATATCGGCCAGCCGGACGGCCTCTGGCAGCATCGCGCCCAGGCCGAAGACCGCAACATCGGAGCCGTCGTGGACCAGCTCGGCTTTGCCGATCTCCAGTTGCACGGGCTGCTTTTTGACGGCGACTCCCGAAACCACTCCGCGCGGATAGCGTATGGCCGATGGTCCATCGCGCAGCATGGCCGTATACATCATGTCCTGCAACTCGTCCTCGTCCTTGGGAACCATATGGACGATGTTCGGAACCGCGCGCAGGAAGCTGATGTCAAACAATCCGTGATGCGTGGGGCCGTCATCGCCGCTCAGACCGCCGCGATCCATGCAGAACACTACAGGAAGGTTCTGCAAGCACACATCATGAACAATCGGGTCGAAGGCCCTCTGCAAGAACGTCGAGTAGATGGCGCAGAACGGCCTGTATCCCTTGGTTGCCATTCCCGCCGCAAAGATCACCGCGTGCTCTTCGGCGATGCCGACATCGAAGAACCGCTCGGGATGGTGCGGGCGGAAGAGATCGAGCGCCGTGCCGTTAGGCATCGCGGCGGTGATGGCAACGACCTTCTCGTTGCGGTCTGCGAGCCGGGTAAGGCTCTCGGCGAAGACCTCCGACCATGTCTTCTGCCCTGCCGGTTTCGTCTCGCCCGACTCAGGATCGTACGGCCCCAGGCCGTGGAACTTCTTCTGCTTCTGCTCGGCGGGCTCGAAGCCGCGTCCCTTCTGCGTGATCGCATGCAGGATCACTGGCTTGTTCTGGTTCTTCAGAAACTTGAAGGTCTCGATCAGCAGCGGCAGATTGTGTCCGTCGATCGGGCCGTAGTAGTTCAGCCCGAACTCCTCGAAGATCATCCCCGCGCCAAACAGGCCTTTGGCCGCCTCTTCGGCCTTGCGCGCCACGTGACGCGCCGCCTTGCCGCCAAACCTTTCGATCAGTCCGGCGGCCTTGTCGTGCAGGCTGCTGTAGGTCGGATTGGCTACGATCTTGTGAAAGTACTCGGCAATGGCGCCGACGTTCTTATCGATAGACCATGCGTTATCGTTGAGCACGATGATGAGCCGCCTGGTCTGCGCGGCTATATTGTTGAGTGCCTCGAACGAGATGCCGTTGGTAAAGGCCGCGTCTCCGGCCAGCGCGATGATGTGCTCCTTGCCGCCTGCGAGATCGCGCGCGACGGCCATGCCCAGCGCCGCGCTCAGGGCTGTTCCTGCATGGCCCGCGCCGTAGCAGTCGTGCTTGCTCTCAGTGCGCAGCATGAAGCCGTTCAAGCCGCCCGGCTGACGAATGGTGTCGAACTGCTTCTCGCGTCCGGTCAGCAGCTTGTGCACGTAGGCCTGGTGACTGACATCGAAGATAAAGCTGTCGGCGGGAGTATCAAAGACGTAGTGCAGGGCCAGGGTCAGCTCGACGACACCAAGATTGGGCCCGATATGGCCGCCGGTCCTGGCGACACTGACGATCAGGCGCTCGCGAATCTCTTCGGCAAGTATCTCCAGCTCGTCCAGCGACAGTTGCTTCACGTCTGCCGGAGAGTTGATCTGTTTCAGAATCGAGTTCATTGGAGACAACCTGCTTTCGTCCGCCACCAACGGCAAGCACAATGCAAACCTGCATCCCAGCAAGCCTGCGCTACAATCTGGCCTCTTAGTATAACAACGCCAACATCTTCCACCTATCAGATGCGAGTATGAGAACGGGCAGTTATCTCCTTAGGTTTGAAGCACTAACCCGTATTAACCCCTTGTCGTCCCGCAGCGAAGCGAAGGGATGACAAGGTAATGAAAGTGACTTATTCCGCTTTCATCTCCGCTACCGCTGGCACCTTTTCAGGCTTCGTCAGCGGCGAAGTGATGTCGTCGAGGTAGGCTGGCGTTCCACTGATGCGTTCGAGCGCCGGATAGCGCTCGCCGTCGTGGTAGTCGATGTCGGCAAGCGTAACGAAGGTGTCCGATTGCAGGATGAGGTGGATCGGCTCAGCCCTGCCCTTCGCGTCCGTGATGGCGGCACGCAGGGCTTCCGGCGAGAAGGTGTTGCCATTGACGGCGATGATCTTCGCTCCGGGAGCGAGATTGGCCTTGTCGGCGGCGCTGCCCCAGCGAACGTCACCGATGACGCCGTCGCTGGAGACGCGCAGGCCGACGGAGTACCAGACATCGACACCGCGGCGTCCGATTGCCGCTAACGCCATATGCTCGGTGGCATTCGGCTTGTCCGTAAAGACCAGCTTGTATCCGCCGCGCTCGATTCCGGCCAGATCAGCCTCGGGATTGATGTTATCAATGCGCTCGCGGATGAAGGCGGCCCAGTCATAAGGAAGAACCTGATTGAGGTCGGCGATCAACTCATCGAGCGTGTAGGTAACGATCAGCGGGCCGGTGTCGCCTCCCTTGCCGAGAAAGATGTGCAGGAAGTCGGTCAGCGACTTCTTGTTGCCGGTCTGCTTGCGGATGAGCGTGTCTACGTCGAGCCAGAAGAGTTCGCCTTCCTGGTAGTAGTCCTGTCCGCGCCGCCAGTTGGACCAGGCCGGCCCCCTTGCACGCAGAATACTGGAGGCAATCGCGGTGTCCTCCGTGCTGCGCCACTGGCGTCCGGGCTTGTAGGCAAGGTTGGCCGCCGACATCGCCAGCATGTAGCGATACTGTGCCTGCGTCTTCAACCCGGAGCGCGCCGCCAGCACGTTGCCCAGATACTGCGTCATGCCCTCGTAGACCCACAGCAGCGAGCCTTGCTGCATCTTGTGGAAGTCGTCTTGATAGAGGTTGAAGGGGCGGCGATACTTCCCGTTCCAGGAGTGCGTGAACTCGTGCGGCAGCAGGTCGGACTCGGCAAGCTGATGAATGTCATCGGCGTAGCCTTTCTCGCCGACTCCGTTATCGGACGACTGGCCGTGTTCCAACCCTTCGCCCCCGGCTACATCGGAGAGAGTCAGAAGGAAGTGATAGACATTGTAGTGGCGCGAACCATAAGCGGCCCCGGTCTCGCGAACCAGATTGTTGAGCGAGGCAAGAAATGCGGGACGTAGCGTAGTGTCCTCTGGAGCGTCGGCGACGACATCGATGAAATGCTTCGGAGTAACCTCAGGAGCCAGCGCGTACTCGTGGAAGTACTGTCCCGTAATCACGGGCGAGTCCTGAAGCTGCTCGATATTCGTCGCGGCGAAGTGTGCCGTGCCGCCAGCCGGATACTGTGACCGTTGGGGGTCGTAGCCGTCCACCGGCGTCATCGCCGTGCCGATTCCCCAGCCTTTGGGGACGATCACCGTGGGCTGAACAGGAATCTCTTTGACCGGCGTATTGGCAGGGTAGAGGAGCAGCTTCTCCCACTCCAGCACCGCCAGCCTCTGCGTGACGCGCTCGGTCACGATGCAGTCCAGGTGCGCGTGCAGCGTGGCGACTCCGGCGGGAACCGTGACGTGAAGCTGGTACAGGTCTTCGTCGTCACGCCGCCATTCGAGCCTTTTACCGTTGGCGGTGAAGACGACGCCTACGATCTGGTTGACCGGCCCATAAGACTGATGCGTACCGGGAATCCACTCGGGCGTCGTGAGCGAGACCACGCCCGGCTGAACCGGTATGTCGATCTCGGCGTGATAGAGCTTGCGCGGAGCGTCGGTCAGATCGGCGGTGATCTTAATGGGAGCCTGCTGGCCAAAGGCTAGACTCGCAACCAGAAGCGCAAATGGCAGAATGACGATAGTGCGAACGGACATGCGGGAGACTTCCTCTCAGTGAATGACCCGATCCAGCCCAGACGGACTCCAAAGCCGTCACGGGCCGGCAGTAAGCCGCGTTATTCACAGGCTATTCATACGGCGTGACAAATCAAGCTACCATTATAGATAGATATGGTTGCTCAACGCCCGGGAGCGATTTTGTGGAGCATCGACGATGCTCGCACGGGACGGCACAGGGCTGACAGGTCTAACAGGTCATAAGGGATGAATCCATCGATTACTCCGGCAGGCAAGGAAGAAGAAGCTCCGGCAAGCGAGAAAAAAGAGTCACTGTCGTTTCTGAATGTTCTTTTGGGAAGGCCTCTGGCCACCAGCGAAGACCGCGCCCAGCGTGTCGGCCTAGCGGCGGGAATCCCCATCTTCGGGCTGGACGCGCTGACCAGTTCGGCTTACGGCCCCGAGGCGGCCATGACGCTGCTGATCCCGCTGGGGATCGCAAGCATCAACCATATCGTTCCGGTCATCACGGCGATCCTGATTCTGATGGCGATCGTCTACTTCAGCTACCGCCAGACGCTGGAAGCCTATCCTTCTGGCGGCGGCTCCTACACGGTGGCGTCGGAGAACCTGGGAAATTTTGCGGGAATGCTGGCGGCATCGGCGCTGATGATCGACTACATCCTGACGTGCGCCATCGGAATGAGCTCGGGCGTCACTGCCCTGACCTCGGCCGTTCCCTGGCTGATCCCTCACCGGCTGACGATCTGCCTGACGATCCTCTTCGTCATGACGTTAATCAATCTTCGCGGCGTAAGAGACACGGGGAAAACCTTCATCCTGCCGACGGCGATGTTCATCCTCA
>WQYS01000214.1 GCA_009781125.1 Acidobacteriaceae bacterium
CGCTGCGACTGGCAGCGTCAGCGCTCCGCTCGATCCAAACGCTCCGGCCAACCGCGTGCGGCTCGACGTGCGCGTCACCAGTGCTCCGCAACTGGACTTTCAGAACACCTTCGCGAAGCTCGCTGGATCGGTAGATCTGACGCTGCGCGGAACCCTGGCCTCGCCGTCCGTGCTGGGCCGGATCCAGGTCACCGAGGGCAGCGCCACCTTCGCCGGAACCAAGTATCAGTTGCAGCGCGGTGATATCTATTTCACCAATCCGGTTGCGATCAATCCCACCATCGACCTGGACGCCACGGCGCAGGTCGAGAACTACGAGGTGACGGTCGGGCTGCACGGCACGGTGAACCATCTGAAGCCGACCTACCGCTCGGAGCCGCCGCTGAGCGAGTCCGACATCTTCGCTCTGCTGGCGCTGGGGCGCACGCAGGAGGAGGCGCAGCTCTACCAGGAGCGGCAGTTGCAGACCGGGACTGATCCGACCACCAGCGCTCTGCTGGGCGGCGCTCTGAACGCCACCGTCAGCAATCGCATGGAGAAGCTGTTCGGCGTGGGCAGCGTCAAGATCGATCCGGCGTTCGTGGGAACGCTGGGCAACTCGTCGGCGAGGATCACCGTGCAGGAGCAGTTTTCACGGCAGATTACGGCGACCTTTGCTACCAACGTGAACACCTCGGCGCAGCAGTTGATTCAGGTGCAGTACGACCTGAACCGCGACAACTCCATCGTCGTCACGCGCGACGAATCGGGCGTCTTCAGCATCGTGTACAAACTTCGCAAACGGTATCGTTGACAGCCGGGTGTATCGTATGGGCAGGGGGAAGTATGTTGAAAGTCTATCGATTGCTAACATTTGCAGCGCTTATTGCGGGACTGATGCTGACGCCAGCCAGGGCCGCTCAGACCGGCGCGAGCGGCCCGGACGCTCAGATTCAGGCCGATGTGCAGAAGGCCCTCGGCGGCAAGCGGTTCAAGGATGTGAAGGTCTCCTCTCAGAACGGAGTCGTGACCTTGTCGGGAACAGTCGCTGTCTATGCCGACAAGCAGGAAGCGGATAAAAAAGCGCAGCGCAATAAAAACGCACAGAGCGTGGAGAATGAGATCGTAGTGGCAGGCCCTGCAGTCGACGACAATGTTCTGGCAGACAAGCTGGCGCGGAAGATTATCTTTGATCGCAGAGACAATAGCGATGTGGTTTTTGAAGCCATCCACACCAGCGTCAAGGATGGTGTGGTGACGCTGAGCGGATTTGCCGTTAATCCCTCGAACAAGGATTATGTGGTCACCGCGGTGGCAAACTATCCCGGCGTAAAGGATGTGATCGATCACATCGAAGTTGTTCCCCAATCCAGATTTGACGATCGTATCCGTGCGGATGCACGGCAGGCGATTTATGGCGCCCGGTCGTTGAACAGATACTACATTGATCCGGCCAAGCCGATCCGGATCATAGTGGTGAATGGCAACCTTACCCTTTACGGCACCGTTGCCACTCAGAGCGATAAGGACGTTGCCAATATCCAGGCCAATACAGTTCCCGGAGTCTTCAAGGTTGTCAACAATCTACAGGTAGCGGGAGCCGCGCCTGAGAAGTGATGCGAAGCCGAGACTGATTCCATCTGGGACTCCACATCTGAATCTGGCAAAACGCCAGATGCGGAGTCCCGGCAGACGGAGCCGTTGACAGCCGGGTGTATCGTAAGAGCAGGGGGGGAAGTATGTTGAAAGTCTATCGATTGCTAACATTTGCAGCGCTTATTGCGGGACTGATGCTGATGCCAGCCAGGGCCGCTCAGACCGGCGCGAGCAGCCCGGACGCTCAGATTCAGGCCGATGTGCAGAAGGCGCTTGGCGGCAAGCGGTTCAAGGATGTGAAGGTCGCCTCCCAGGACGGAGTTGTGACCTTGTCTGGAACAGTGCATCTCTATATCGACAAGCACGATGCGGATAATAAGGCGCAGCGCAGTAAAGACGTGAAGAGCGTGGAGAACCAGATTGTCGTGGCCGTCCCTACAGTCGAAGACCGTGTTCTGGAAGCCAAGCTGGCGCGGAAGATTGACTCCGATCGCACGGACACCAGCAATGTGATTTATGAAGCAGTCATCACCATCGTCAAGGATGGCGTGGTGACGATGAACGGATATGTCAGCCGTCCTCAGGACAAGGATTATGTGTTTGGCGAGGTGGCAAACTATCCCGGCGTAAAGGATGTGATCGATCACATCGAAGTTACTTCCCAATCCGGTGGCGACAATCGTATCCGTACGGACGCGGTGCGGACGATTTTCAGCGCTCGTCAGTTGAGCAGATACTACTCGGACCCGGGCAAGCCGATCCGGATCATAGTGAATGATGGCACCATTCTGCTGGTTGGCGTCGTTGCCACTCAGAGCGATAAAGACGTTGCCGGTACCCAGGCCAATCTTGTTCGCGGAGTCTCCAACGTCATCAACAATCTGGATGTAGCGGGAGCCGCGCCGGAGAAGTAAGAAGCATTCTCCCCACCCATGACGATAAAACCGTCATGAGCGGGGCACCCGGATTACGATAGAAGCATGACCTCCTGGTGGAAGAGCACAGCCGTCACGCTGGAGATGATCCGGTGGGAGCACTCGATCTTTGCTCTGCCCTTTGCTTTGACTGCGGCAGTGCTGGCTTCGGGTGGTTGGCCTCGCATGAGCGCGCTTGGATGGATCGTCGTCTGCATGGTGGCGGCGCGCTCGGCGGCGATGGCCTTTAACCGGCTCGTGGATGACAAGCTCGATGCAGCAAACCCGCGCACGGCGCGGCGCGCTCTCCCCTCGGGCGTTTTGAGCCGCGGGTTTGTAGCTGGATTTGTGCTGGTTTCGGTTGCAGTCTTTGTGGCGGCGGCGGCCATGCTGAACCGGCTCACACTGCTGCTTGCGCCCGTGGCGCTGGCTGTTGTCCTTCTCTATAGCTACATGAAGCGGATCACGCGCTGGTCACACCTGGTGCTGGGCCTGGCGCTGGGAATCGCGCCTTCCGCCGCGTGGATCGCCGTGCGCGGCGCGCTCGATGCCCGCATCATCGTGCTGACCGGAGCCGTGCTGCTATGGGTTGGCGGCTTCGACGTGCTCTATGCCTGTCAGGACTTCGAGCACGATCGCCGCGTAGGACTCAACAGCGTTCCGCAGGCCTACGGGATGCGCGGCGCTTTCTGGATTGCGCGGCTGATGCATCTGGGGATGCTCGCGCTCTTGGTCTGGATGATTGCGCTCTTCGGACTGGGGAAGCTGGCCATGGCTGGAGTTGTGGTAGTGGCCCTGCTGCTGCTCTATGAGCACTCGATTATCTCGCCCAAAGATATTCGCAGGATGAACGCAGCGTTCTTTACCATGAATGGAGTGATCTCGGTGGTCTACTTTGTGTTTATGGCCGCCGACGTGATTCTGCGGAAATAGGCGATTACAAACAAAAGACGTGAGGCACATTCGTGGTTGAAACATTGAAGATTGCGATTCAGGGCGAGTTGGGTTCTAACAGCCACATGGCTGCGGTGGAGATGTTGCAGAAGCTGGGCGGCGAAGTCCCGCTGAAGATCGTCGCCTGCGCTCTCTCCGATGAGGTTTTCGCAAAGGTTGCGAGCGGAGCGGTGGACGCAGCGGTTCTCCCCATCGAGAACAGCCTGTACGGCTCGGTTGCCGAGCACTACGACCTGATGCTGGAAGAGCCGGTGCAGATCGTCGGCGAAGCCCTGCTGCGCATACGGCATAATATGATCGCTGCGCCCGGCGTGAAGCTGGAGGATGTGCGCAAGGTTCTCAGTCATCCGGTTGCGCTGGCGCAGTGCCGCAGGTTTCTGGCGGCGCATCGGGAGTTCGAGGTGACTCCGTTTTACGATACCGCTGGCAGCGTGAAGCATGTCGTGTCTAATGGACTGCGCGACGTGGCCGGGATCGCTCCCATGCTTGCGGCCACCGAGTACGGCGGCGAGGTGCTGGTTGCAGGCATCGAGGATCACGCGCAGAACTTTACGCGCTTCAATCTGATGGTGCGCGACAACGATACCGAACGCTGGCGGCAGGATAGTCAGCCCAACAAGATGAGCATCGCCTTTGCCGTCGAGCACCGTCCGGGCACGCTGGTGGGGGCGCTGGTTCAGCTTGCCGCGGCGGGAGTGAACCTGACCCGGATCGAATCGCGTCCGGTACCGGGCAGTCCCTGGGAGTACGTCTTTTTTGTAGATGCGAGGTTTGACCTGCCGGAACGCGCCAGCGAGGTGGTAGAAACGCTGCGCCAGAGCTGCCGCATGGTCAAGGTTCTGGGAGTGTACCGCGCCGCCTGAGAAAATGTTCGGGTGCCCCATCCTGAGCGAAGCGAAGGGTGGGAAAGTAGAATGCTCAATCAGTCACATTTCCACGCTGTAAAGCGGTGAATTGAGCCGTATGCATTCCCACCCTTCGCTTCGCTCAGGATGGGGCACCCGGGCTGTTGTGGCAGTCCTGTCTACCCGGTGCTACTTCAGGCTGCTGAGCAGCTTGGCTCGGTGTTCGCTCTTATCGACCTCGTGCACCCATCCATCCTCGATCATCAGGATGCGGTCGGCCTCCTGCGCCAGGCGGTCGTCGTGCGTCACCATGATGAAGGCCACGCCGTTCTCGCGGTTCATCTCGCGCATGATCTTGAAGACCTCGTTGCCTGAGCGGCTGTCGAGGTTGCCGGTGGGCTCGTCGGCCAGCACAATCTTCGGCTGGCTGGCCAGCGCGCGGATAATGGCGCAGCGCTGGTTCTGCCCGCCGCTCATGGTGTCCGGATGCTTGTTGATCTGGTCGTGAAGCCCCACGCGCTCCAGCAGGGTCATCACCCGCTCCTTGTCTTCCGCGCTGGCCTCGCCTTTGCCGATGGTGATCGGCGTCAGCACGTTCTCCATGCAGGTCAGCTCGTCGAGCAGGTAGTGAAACTGGAAGACAAATCCAACGACCCGGTTTCGGAGCGCCGCCAGTCCGTCTTCGGTCAGTGTGGAGATGTCCACGCCGTCGATCAGCACCTGTCCTTCGGTAGGAATATCAAGCGCGCCCAGAATGTTCAGCAGCGTCGATTTCCCGCTGCCCGACTGGCCGATGATAGCGAC
>WQYS01000215.1 GCA_009781125.1 Acidobacteriaceae bacterium
GCGCGCAGATTGCCGCAGGCGTGGTCGGCCATGGTGGCGATGACCTCGTCCGTGATCAGCCTCGGCACCCCGGCCTGCGCGAGCGCGTGGCGCAGGTAGGACTCCAGGGTCGACGCATCAATGCGATCGAGCGTCAGACGCACCCGCATGCGGCTGGCAAGCGGCAGGAACTCTTCGGAGCGGAGGCGGTCGACCAGACGCATGTCGCCGGCAAGGACAACCGTCAGCAGGTTGACCGAGTCAAGCTTCGCGGAAGCGAGCATACGGAGTTCGGACAAGACCGGAGGCTTCAGCTCCTGGGCTTCGTCGATGATCAGAACCGGACGGTTCCGCGACTCCTCGATATGGGCCATCCAACTCTTGCGCAACATCTCCGAACTGTTCCAGCGGTTATGAGGCCGCATGGCGTGACCCTGCAGGTGGCCCAACTCACGGTAGAAGTCGGCGATACTGGCCTGGGGACGGCTGATGGTGCCGACAACGACGTCGCGCTGCTCCGCCAGGTCATCGGCTACGATACGCAGCGCTGCCGACTTGCCCGTGCCGGGTTCACCGGTAAGGATGGCGAAGCCACCCTCGCTCGTCAGCTGCCTGATCCGCCGCCTGAAGTTGTCGACGCGAGGATCGACAAACAACGCCTCCGTCGGCACCGACGGCGAGAACATATTCCATTTGGCCCCGAAGAGGGCATGCAGAAGGTGTTCCATACTGCCTTTTCATCCTTGCTGATTGGGCAACAGTGCCCGGTCCTGCTTTTCGGACCGTGAGGGGCGCACCCTGACGCGCGCCCCTCCCGGATCGCCTCAGCGGTGCCTGCTGGCGAGCGGGAAAAGGTGACAGAGGATCGCACCGGTCTGCCTGTCCACCATGTAGGCAAAATTCAGGTCCCAGGGGGCATAGCGCACCTCGATCGTGGGCAGATCGCGGTAGATCTCGGGAACATGGAAGCGCACGTCGCCAAAGACGACGGTGCCGTCCGACTTGCGCACCCGACGCACCTCGGCCCTCATAAAGGCCTGTTTCAGGACCATCGGATCCGGGCAGGCCCTGGGCGTTATCGGAGCGGTGTGGAAGCGACCAGTCGGTGAGACCCCCGTCCTGGGGTGGGGCTTGCAATTGTATTCGGACTCGATCCAGAACCGGGTCGCCTCATTGAGCTGATCGAGGCTGAGGTCGCGAACGCCTTCCAGCATCGGCAGGACGCTGTAATCAATTCGACGCCAGAAGTGCTCCTGCCTGTCGGCCTGCCAGGGGCAGTACGGAAGCGTCGTCTCATGCACGATGTTCAGCTCCGAAAGCCCATCCCGGATCTCCCTGGCGCTCATCGGACTGCTGTTGTCGCTCAGGATCGAACGCGGCAGACCGTATTTCTGCATGGCCTGCATGAGGCTGTCGACCGCCGTCTGGGTGAGTTCGACCAGATACCACTGCGCATGGCAGGCCAGCTCCGAGTGGTCGTCGAGAACGGAGAACAGCACAGGCCGGCGCCAGCCGTCGCGGGTGAGCACCCGCCGCGACGGCTGGAAGCTGTCAATATGCCACAGCCCGCCGACACTCTCGACATCATAACCACGCGCTTTGCGTACCTCCGGGCGAGGGGTGTCCAGCACGCGGAAAGGCTCCAGTCCGGTCGTTGTCTTTACATTTTCAGTCATTTGTTTTCATCCTTGGTAATATAGGCGGGCGGCAGCCCCTGGGTGGCACGCCTCCGGAGCATGAGAACGAGGCGTGGTGACAGGCCAGGTGGAAGGTCGGGTGCCGCTGCATTGCTGACCGGCTCAAGCGAGCGGCGCATGCCATCGGCGTTGGCGGCCTTGTTCAGCGGGAACAGACGGTCCAGCACCACACCCGTTTCACCATCGATCATGTGGACACGGCTGAGATCCCAGCTGGCGTAACGCACCTGGATTTCGTTGAAGTGGCGGAAGCGGTTCGGTACCTCAAAGCTCGTGTTGTTAATCTGGATGGTGCCGTCAGTCCTGCGCTGGACGCGTGCGTCGGCGCGGGTAAAAGCGAACTTCAATACGGCGGTGTCCGGACACGGCCGGAACACCCTCTGGCCGTCCTTTGTCTTGCTCCCGGCCAGGAACCGGTTCATCGGCGTGTCTGCGATTTCGTCGTGAAGCTTGCAATTATACTCATCCTCGATCCAGGCCTGGGTGACCTCATTGAGGAAAGCCAGCGTGAGATCGGAAACGCCGTCCAAATTTGGCAGGAGCCGCTCGTTGACCTGCCTCCACAGGCGTTCAATCTTTCCATTCTGGTACGGGCTGTACGGCAGCGTCGTTTCATGCTTGACGCCAAGATCAGCAAGACCGGTGGTGATCTCGGCGGCAACCATGGGAGTGCCATTGTCGGACATTGCGGAGCGCGGCAAACCGCGTTTCTGCATGGCCTGCATCAGGCAATGGGCGACGTTCTCCGCGGTTTCGCTGAGGTACCACTGTGCATGGCAGACAAGTCGCGAGTGATCGTCGATGATGGCAAGGAGCACCGGAGTGATCAAGCCCTCCAATGTCAACACATCGCGGGTTGCATGTTTGGCATCCCAGTGCCACAGCGCATTGACATTCTCGACTTCGTAGCTTCGAACCTCGCGTTCCGCCAGGCGGGCCTCGGCGGCCTCAGCGCCAGCGGTGTGGCGGTTGGTCAGCCGACGGCGTTTCGTCAGCCCCTGCTTCTGCATGAAGCGGCACACTGTCTTATAGGAAGGCACCTCCCCAAGTTCGGAATGCATCTCCGCCAGCGCGAGCAGATTGTCATAGTGGATTTCGTAGCTCCAGCTCTTATGGGCGTCATAAAGCGCCGACACCGCCTTGCGCAATTCGACGGTCATTTTCACGGGAACACCCGCATCGACGCGCCGCTTGCGGTTCAGGCCATCCACAGGATTCTGTAGGACGCGGGCCGCGTAATACCACCTCTCCAGGGTCGAGGCGCCAAAATACACCTCCTCCTTTGTCACGGGATGGGTCCACTTTTTCATCGCCAGAAGCTTGAGCGTGTACTTCAACTCGCCCCTTTTCGGAGGGGATGCCAATAGATGGCCGATGACTGCGAAGCGAAAGTGCGCCCAGCGTTTGGGATCTGCAATATTTCTCTTCTTCGGCACGCGGAACGCCCGGTCTATTCAACACGAGCTGTTAGTAGTGAGTTATAAGGCCGCCTGCCCAGAGGAGTCTTCTGTGTCAAATCGGATTTTAGGTCAGCATCACTGCCCTATATCGCAGTTTCGGGTGAATGACCAGTTTGTCGCCGCCAGTCAGCGGGGCGATGAAGTCGAGGAAACGCTCCAGCTTCTCCTTGAGGGAGCCAGAAAATCTCTCCAGCGCCGAAACCGGCAACCGGCTCGGGTCAGGCAACGGAACCTGGAAGGAGCCAGGCGCCTCCCGTCTCCAGCACTCGGTCGCAGGGACGGTCTCCGTCCACCAGCGAGACCACTTTCGGATCAAGTCGCCTCCGACGGCGCCGACGAGGGGGGCGAGACGCTCATCGCTCAAGCCCAGGTGCATCGCCGAGCAGAGGATCACCAAAGCAGCCACATAAACCTTGCGGCCAAGGAACCTCCACGAGGGCGGCGTCGTCCGCGGGCATGACGGCGCACCCTGCTTCCGTTTACGGGACTTCGAACAAGTGAAGCTGAAGCGTTTCCCAAATTTCTTGGGCAGCTCGACCTCTTCGTTGAGGACCCGGAACTCTCCACCGCAGTGGCAACGGGATTCTCCTTCCCTTATTGGACCGGCGCGTGTCTCCGCATGGGCGCAGCTCTTACACTGGAGCCTCAGAAAAGAACCGCTGAACAGTTTCACACCACGCGGCTTGCGCGGATAGTCCCCGCGGTGCAACTTGCCACCGCAGTGGGGGCATCCGAGGACCCGCGTTTCTTCGGCAACCTCGGCGTCATGGTCGAAGGCCTCTTCCAATTGGCCCAAGGTCATCAGTATGGTTTCCGCCAAAGCATTCCTCCTTACCGGATTCGCAAGGGTGCAAACCCGCAGCCGGAGACCAACACTCCAACAGGGTTTGCACGCCGGATGCGGGACGCATGGCCGCGCCCGGACGCTCTCACTGCGACAGCATTCGGCCCTTTGCAGGGCAGCTGGCAGTTTTTCGCAGTCCACCGGATAAATCGCGAAACAGGCTGAATCGATACGCTATTTCAGAGGCTTACCTCTGGTCACCACCGGCCGGCCCTCTTTGCCCGTTCCGAGGAATGCGACCTCAACGATTCCGCCTCCGCGAGGCCTTTGCGTCGCAGCAGATCAGAACAAAGAACAAAGGGAGGCCCACAGTCGAACCAGATCCAATGGTTCGGATGGGAAAAGACCGTTCCGCTTCTCGCTTCCAGCCTGAGATACCCTGCCGAGACGGCTTCCCAAGCGCACCCTCTGCGGCGCCAGCGCCGGCCGACCCGGCCGGTCCGGCCGGTCCCCGTGGGTCAACAGTTACCCCCGGCGCGCTGCTCCGTCTGCTATGTCGGGCCACTTCGCAGCGCGCCGGGGCCCCACTATTGACTACGGGGACGGCCTCTGCCCGCGCCCAAACCCACTTCACCGGTCGAAAGCCCGGGATGGGGGGCACTCGACCTTATCACCCGACCCGACCTCCCGGCCTCAAGCCAGCCAGACGCTCTCGGTTGGCCCCGCTGCCGGTATCGGCCTCTCTTGGTCGATGTGAAGAGCGACAGCAGTTTTCCCGGTCAGCCTCATTTTTCGTGTCCTCAGGAAGCCATTTTTGCATCGTTTTTTGTGTCCCAGCACAGGGTAAACCTTGAACCCGGCGACAGCGTGCTGTTTCATCCGAAATTGGCGAGCCGTGCCTACCGCTCCATGCAAAGCTACCACCGCAAGCACAGACACACCACCTGGCGCTCCAAGCTCACAAACAAAGGCCGGCGAATATGGCGGGTCACATAGAGAGGTGCCATGACCGTTAAGCTTTACACCCTCGCCGAGGCTGCCGAAATCTTCCGCGTATCGAAGAAAGTGTTCACACAGCACATTGCGCGCTACCCCTATTACCGACAAATCGGTCGCGCCAAACTGTTCA
>WQYS01000216.1 GCA_009781125.1 Acidobacteriaceae bacterium
CATCCTGATTCTTAACAAGGTCAGATGGCGTTCCCGAGGCAAATATCTTTCCTTCATTGATGATGTAGGCGCGGTCGGTTACCTGTAGCGTCTCCGGTACGTTATGGTCGGTGATCAGAACTCCGATTCCACTCTTTTTCAGATCGTGGATGATCTGCTGAAGATCCAGCACCGCAATAGGATCGATCCCAGAGAACGGCTCATCCAGCAGGATGAACGCAGGCTCGATGGCCAGGCAGCGGGCGATCTCCACGCGCCGCCGCTCGCCTCCGCTGAGCGCGTAGCCGCGCGTCTTGCGCACGTGGCCGAGGTTCAACTGCTCGATCAGCCGCTCGGTCTTCGCGCGCCTGGTCTCCCAGTCCAACGGCTGCGCCTCGAGCACGGCCATGATGTTGTCCTGCACCGTGAGCTTGCGGAATACAGACGGCTCCTGCGGCAGATAGCTGACGCCGTAATCCCGTGCACGCAGATACATCGGCAGGCGGCTGATATCGTTGCCGTCGGCAAGCACGCGCCCGGCGTCCGGCCTCACCAGCCCGACGATCATATAGAAGCTGGTGGTCTTGCCCGCACCGTTGGGCCCCAGCAGCCCCACCACTTCGCCTTGCTCAATCCTCAGGCTGACGCCGCGCACCACCTGGCGGCCGCCGTATGACTTGCCTAACTCTTCGGTCGAAAGCGTCCTCATGCGTTACTGTTTCTCTCGCGTGGTTGTATGAACCCGTGTACCGTTACCATAGTTGTTTTCGTTGGAAACAACAATGCTCTTGTCCTGCGCGCGGAAGCGCAGCTCCGCGCCGGAGATGGTTCCATGCGTCTCATCGACGACCTTTGGGAGCGCATGGGGCGCGCCCGTCAGCACGAACACTCCGTCGGCGGCGGTGTAGACGATCTGCTCGCCGGTGGCGCTTCGGCCCGGCTGCTCCATCCTGATCTTGCCAGCGACGACGATCCGCTCGACGCTGCCCCCCAGAAAGCCCGCCGCGCCCGTCTTGTCCTGCGCTGATCTCAGATACGCCGTCGCCTGCTGTCCGTGAATGATGCCGTCCACGCTTTCAATGCGGACGCCGCCAGTGAAGCTGGCCTCGCGCGTCGCATCGGAATAAGTAAGTTCGCGGCTGATGACGCGCGCGATGCCAGGCGTTTTCACTTCTGTCGCAGGCTTCTGCGGTGCTTCAGGATTTGTACTGTCTGCCAGCACGGTATGAACAACCAGAGCAGTGCCCGGCCCGGAGTCGCGCGCTACCAGCGATTTCTGTTTCTGGCTAAGAACCAGCACCGGAGCCTCAACCTGCGAACCGCCCTGCCACATCCGGGCGGGCCTTCCGGCGGCCCCGTAGAAAAGAGTCTGATCGGCAGACTTCTTCAACTCGGCCCGCTGCGCCAGCACGTGTATGATCTCACTCTGCGCTGCCTGCCGGTAGTTTGCTTTTACATTGCCGTCCGCCGTGGCGTCGCCTGTTGTGCGGTTCATCGTAGCGTGGTCGGCCCACAGCACGGCTCCTGAGCCAGTCAAAGTAACGCCGCCCGTCAGCGTCGCCTGTCCCGTATCGCCGTTGTAGGAAGCCTTCTGCGCAGTCGCCCGCTGCGTCTCCGCGCCGGGAGCGCTTCGCGTCATCACCACGTCGCCCTGCTGGACAGCCGTGGCAATCTGCTCGACTCCTTGCTGCGGTGCCTTGAACGCCGCTTCCAGCGTGTGTCCGGAGCTGGTCTGCTCTACGCCGTTCTCGTCGATCCGCTTCAGCGAAGTGTTTCCAGCGCCGGAGACCGTGCTCAGATGCATGCCGTTGGCATCGTGGACAAAACGCGCCGTCAGCGCATCGCCGCTCATGGTGCTGCGGGTAGCGGCTCCGCCAGGTTTTGCGGGAGCAACAGACTCAACCCGCGCGCTGCCGATTGCCCTGGCCTCCCGCAGCCAGAGCCGTCCGCGATTGCCGTCATCGGCAGCCAGAGTAAGCTCCACTGTGTCGGCGTTCATCTGACGCGAGTTCAGCAACGGTGCTTTGCCCGTGGAATCGCTGGATCCGTTGGAGCCGTGCCGCTTGTCCACATCGTGAAGCGCAACCGCGCCATCGAGGGTCACATGCTGCAACCGTCCCTGAGCATCGAAGCGAGCGAGCGCCGATCGATGCGCCTCGCCGAAGGCAT
Source organism: Acidobacteriaceae bacterium (assembly GCA_009781125.1). Next base: position 2,149 of record WQYS01000216.1, read on the forward strand.
TGCGATCAGCCGTCTCATCGCTGTAAAAAATATCGCCCAGCATCCGCGCCGACTGCGGCTGGCTGCGCTCATTCAGCAGGACCTCGGCGCGGCTCGACTCCATGCGTCCGCCACGCCCATCCGCGATCTTGACGGAGCCTTCCGCTTCGACGCACTCCACCGAACCATCCGTCCGCGTGTAGACGACCGCGTGTCGGGCTTCGGCAGTCTGCTGCGCCGCCTCGCCCGCCGCCGAGTACCTTGGCAGCGTAAGCGTAGTCCGCCGGTTCTGGCGATCCATGATGGCATGAGCCGCGGTCAAGCTGATCGGCTTTCCGCTCTGAATGCCGTTCACTGTCACTGTAGATTGCAGCGTCAGTATTCCCGAGTGCGAGTCGTACTCGGCTCCGCGCGCGTGTCCGGTGAAGGCTCCGTATGTAAACTCGATCTCCTGATCGGTCGCCGCCGTGCCCAGCTTCTGCGTGAAGACCAGATTGCTCGTCTTCAGGTGGATCAGGCGATCATCTTTCGGCACGTTCTTCAGATCCTTGCCCTCGGCAAAGTCCATCTTTGCGGCGGCGTCGGCGGGCTCAGGAGCCTGCAAATCAATGTGAACCTCGCCCGCCGCATGGATCACGCCTGCGTTCTTGTCGTACTCGAACTGCTTGCCGTAGATTCTGTCCGCGCGATTATTGTTCTGCCCGTAGAGCACGACTCCCACGTCGTGCAGCGTAAAGACGCCGCTGGCGTGCTCGATGGCCTTGGCGGCATGGACGGTAAAGATGGTCCTGCCCTGCACGGTCTGCGAGTAGGTAAACGCATCGGCCTGCTGCCGGATGTCCACACCCATCTTTCCGGGCAGATCGTGCAGCGCCTGGCGCACGCGGAGATGGCTGTACTCCAGAAACCCAACCGTCGCTACAACCAGCAACGCGGCCCCTGCCAGCAACCCAACCCTCAGCTTTTCAACGGATATGCGCATTCGTCTACCGTATCCATCATCTCATCTACAGCTACCGGAACCGCGTACACTAGCCCTATATGGCCGACCAACTCTACCTTAGCCTCTGGTTCCCGGACTTCCATTTCGACAGCCTGCCGGGCAAGCTGTTGTGCGTGATGCGCCAGTTTGCGCGCATCGCAGGCCACGCCGAAGACGGACAGGTCGAGGCGGCCACGGCGTATCCGTTCAGTTTTAATGAGGCTCCGGCCTGGCAGCGCGTCTACGTCAACGACGACCGCGCCGAGACCACGGAGGCCTCCACGCTGGAGCGCGCGCTGGCCGAGGCCACCGAGCAGTTCCACGAAGACATGGCCTACGAGTTCGAGTTGAAATGGAACCTCTGGACGCCGGAGACCAGCGCAATCGAGCTGGACCCGATCTGGAGGAAGGAGCCAGCCACTGTCCGCATCATCGGCTTCGGCCCCGAGTTCGACGAGGCCTCCTCGGAACAGAACGGGCATATCCGCGTGGACTTCGGCCTGGACACGCCCTGGGTGATGGACGATTCTCTCAACGACATAGACGAGGACGCGCAGAAGCGCATTCAGCAGAACGTTGAGATGCTGCTGGCCTTCACGCTCTCGGTCGAGAAGCACTGCGGCATCTCCAGCCGTCTGCTCTGGACCGAATCGGGCGAGCCGCTGGCAGAAAAGCTGATCGCCCGATTGCAGCGGCTCAACTGATTAACCTGCCGACACAATCTCGGAAAAGTCGGCGATGCCAGAGAAGTCCACAAGCACACGTTCAAGCAAGGCCAGCCGGTTTGCACGCACCTCCGACTCCGGAGCCATCACCATCACCGCATCGAAGAAGGCATCCACCTGCGGACGCAACGTGGCAATCAATCCGAGCGCGGCCCTGTAGTTCTTCTCCGTGCACAGCGGTTTCACCTTGCCGGCAAGCTCGCCGGAACGGTCTGCAAGCGCCTTCTCAGTAGGCTCCTTCAATAGCGCTGCCTGAACCTGTGAACCCGCCGCGATCCCTTTCTCCTTCGCCTGCGCAAGGATGTTCTTCATGCGCTTGAAGGCCGCGATAACGGCCTCGAAATCAGCCGAGCCACGATTCCCACGAGCCTCTGTAACAGCCTCGGCTCGCGCCACGAGGTCGGGAACCTGGCTCTGCTTTCCGGAGGCGAGCACGGCCTTTACCACGTCATAAGCGAATCCCTTGGTGTCGCGCAGATAAAACTCCACCCGCTCAAACAGGAAGGAAGCCATCGACTTAGCGACCTCCGGCTTCTGCGAAGCCGCAGCCAATGCCACGATCTCTTCGACCTCCAGCGGCAGGCCGCTCTCGGCCAGAATCTTTACGATTCCGTTGGCGGCGCGGCGCAGAGCAAATGGATCCTTCGATCCGGTCGGCTCCATGCCGAGTCCGAACAGGCCTGCGATAGTGTCGGCCTTATCGGCAATCGACAGCACGGACCCCTCGCTCGTACGCGGAACAGAGTCCTCCATCGACATGGGTTTGTAGTGGTCGTAGATGGCCGTGGCTGTGGTATCGCTCAGGCCCTGAGCTAGGGCATAGCGGCCACCCACAATGCCCTGCAGCTCGGTGAACTCCTTCACCAGTTCGCTGGTCAGATCGGTCTTGGCCAGCGTCGCCGCCTCGTCCAGAGCTTCAGCGTCAACGGCGCATCCCCGCGTTGCCAGCGCCTGGGCAAGACTCGCCGCGAGCTTCTTCACGCGCTCCGTCTTCTTCGCATAGCTGCCCAGTTCTTTCTGGAAGGTCACATGTTCCAGCAGCTTCACGCGCTCCTTGAGCGGCACGCGCTGATCGAACTCCCAGAAAAAGCGCGCATCGTTGAAACGCGCGCGCAGCACTCGTTCGTTGCCGTGGCGGATAACCTCGCGTCCGGTCTCGTCGGTCTGCGTATTCAGCACGGCGAGAAAATACGGAGCCAG
>WQYS01000217.1 GCA_009781125.1 Acidobacteriaceae bacterium
GCTGTTTCGCCTGGAACGGTCGCCTTTTGCGATACGTCCGTCCATGCCGTTCCCGCGTGTTCAGGATTGGCGGTTGTGGGCTCGGCGCAGTTAACAGCGGCGGGCACGGCGTCCTTTAAGTTCATTCCGGGCGGAACCGGTCATGTCTATCAGGCGATCTTTCGCGGGACCAACACGTATGCAACCAGTTCCTCGGCAACGCAGCCGGTAACTGTGCTTCATCAGACAACGAGCGCTATCGTCTCCAGCGGCAGCACGGGCAATTACATGCTGACGGGCACAGTAGTGGGAACGGGCGACTTCGTAAATGGGCTGACCGGCAATGTCTCCTTCCTTGATGCGAGCAATGCCGATTATTCTCTGGGCGCGGCTCCGCTGGGCGCTTCGACATTTGCGCAGAGTTACCAGCTCGCGCCGGGGTCGCCGATAACGGTGGGAACGAATCCCTACGCTGTTGTTATTGGCGACTTCAACGGAGACGGCATCCCCGATCTGGCTATTGCGAACCAGGGAAATAGCAATGTAAGCATTCTGCTGGGAAACGGCGATGGAACCTTTACTCAGGCTCCGGGATCTCCCATTGCCACGTCTTCTCCTACCTCGATTGCGGTAGGCAATTTCAACAGCGACGGCATCCTCGATCTGATTGTAGGGAGCAGTATTCTGCTAGGAAACGGCGATGGAACCTTTGCGCCAGCCATGTCAACTGGTGCTGGTGGTAAATCCGTCGTAGTCGGTGACTTCAACGAAGATGGCAACCTCGATCTAGCTATAGTGAACGGGGTGAACAGCAGCGTATCTATCCTGCTGGGGAACGGGGATGGAACCTTTACAGCAGCCCCAGGATCGCCCGTACCGGTTGGCGCTGTCGCCCAATCTCTTGCGATCGGTGACTTCAACGGAGATGGCACGCCGGATCTGGTGGTGACTACCGGCTCTACAATAGGCACTTATATATTACTGGGAAACGGCGACGGAACCTTTACCCAGGCTCCGGGATCGCCGTTAACGATTCCACCAGCATACGGATTTACTCTCATTGTCCCTGTTGCAGTGGGCGACTTCAATGGAGACGGCAAGCAGGATCTGGCAATGGCAGTGAGTGGAACCGTTGGCCTTATTCCTAATACTGTAATCATTTTTCTGGGGAACGGCGATGGAACCTTTACCCAGGCTCCAGGAACACCGGTGCCGGTCGGCACTACTCCCCAATCTATCGCTGTTGGAGACTTCAACGGGGATAGCATCCCTGACCTGGCAGTTGCGTCCGTTAGTGGCATGCCCAGCATCCTGCTGGGGGACGGCACCGGAGTCTTTACCCGCGTGCCGGGAACGCCGATAGCAATAACAAGCTCCTATGCCCTGGCCGTTGGCGACTTAGACGGAGATGGCGTCGATGACCTTGCACTCACTGCCGCAGTCGCGGGCAATCCTTTGTACATCGTGCTGAACAAGGTCACGCAGACGGCAACGGCCCAGTTGACCGGAGTCAGCGTGCCGGGTTCCGGTACGCATCTGGTCAACGCGGCTTATGACGGTGATGGAAACTACGCCGCCAGCACCTCGTCAACCATCTCTCTGATAGCGAGCACGGCAGCGACAACGCTAAGTCTGGAGGCAGCCCCGACGGCGAGCACCTATGGCCAGCAGGTGATGCTGACGGCTACGCTGACTCCGGCTACGCTGGGAGCGCTGACCGCTGACGGCGAGGCTGTAGATTTCTTTGCTGACGGAGTGTTGCTTGGGATCGGCCATCTCTCCTCGGGCATCGCCACCATCAATACAACGGCGCTGACGGCGGGGACGCGCAATCTCACCGCCGTCTTTGGCGGAGACTCAAACTTCTTTCCCTCCAGCGCGGCGCTTAGTTTCACGGTTGGCCAGGCGGCTCCGGTAGTTACGTGGCCTGCGCCTGCTGCGATTACCTACGGCACCGTCCTGAGTGGATCGCAACTGAACGCGACCGCCAACGTTGCAGGCGTGTTCAACTATGTTCCGAACTTTGGCGCTGTTGTGAGTGCAGGAACGCAAACATTGAATGTTACGTTTACTCCAACGGATACGGTCAACTATACGCAGCAGACGGCAAACGTAACTCTGATGGTGGACAAGGCGACTCCTGGAGTAGGTATCGTGCCGCCGATTACCGCATCGTCCTCGCCAAACCCCGCCGATTACGGCGCCGAGATACTGCTAACTGCGACGGCTCCCTCCAGCGCTACCGGCCAGATTACTTTCATAGAAGGGACAACTACGATATGTACGGCGACGCTCGCGGCTGGAACGGCTCAGTGCTCTCCAACAACACCGCTGGCGATAGGTGACTATCATATCGTCGCCCAGTACGGCGGCGACTCAAACTACATCACCGCTACCTCCTTTCCTATACTTCAGGTGATAGTTACTCCTGGCACCACCCCGCCGCCGGGTGGCGACTTTTCGGTGGATATTACCAGCAACACGACGCAGACGATTCATCCGGGAGCTACTGCATCCTTTACAGTCTCTGTAGGATTTGTAAACGGCGCATTCAACAGCGCTGTAATTCTTTCCACCACGGCAACGCCGGGTCAGACAGGACTTCCCCCTGGAGCAACCGTGCTCTTTGTGCCTCCGTCGGTCACGCCGGGCGGCGCGACGGCCCTTTCAACCCTGATGATTCAAACCTCGCTGGCCAACGCAGAAAACAAGCCCTTCGGCATAACCTATGCCGTGCTGGCTCTAATTATCTTCCCATGGATCGGCGCGCGCAGACTTAGGAAAAGATTGTTTTTACCACGAACTACCTTGCTGGCACTGATATCTCTGGGCGCGCTGGCTGGCGCTGCGGGCTGCGGAAGCGGTGAAGGATACTTCGGCGCCAGACCACAGAGTTACACCTTTACCGTGACAGGGACCTCCGGCTCACTATCTCATACTGCGCCACAAACAGTTACTTTGAACCTTCAGTAGGAGGTGCCCATGTTTACGCGAAAACTATCCATTCTGGCATTGTTTCTATGTTCGCGAATGCAGTTACAGGGGCAGGCTGCTCCTGCGGCTGGACAGCCGGAGGGTGTGGCTCCCCGCGTGGAGCTGCAATTTAACTACAACTATCTGTACGCCAACGTGGTTCACTCCGATAACTTCTCTCTGAATGGAGCCAACGCTCAGGTTGTAATCAATCTGCACAGAAACTGGGGCCTGATGGCGGATTTTTCAGGAGCTACTGCCAGCAATATCCTAAATTCGCAGCAAAACCTGAATCTATATAACTATCATTTCGGCGGACGTTACTCGCTCAGAAATCATACCAGATTCACCCCTTATTTACAGGGACTGGTTGGTGCGTCTAAAATTTCCTCCAACTTCCCGATCTACGCCAACAATCCTGTAGTATTCGGCAGCACTGCGGGTATTGGAGTAACTCTGCGCGCGACGCACCACTTCGGAGTTACGCTGGCTGAAGCCGACTGGCTCTACTCGCGGGGCGCGAACGGAGCTAATAGCTACCAGAACGATCTTCGCCTGGCAGCAGGGTTGTATCTGCGCTTTGGCCATGTGGGATATGTAGCGCCAGTTAAGGTTGCTCAACCTGTCCATGGAGTGCCGGCGTCAATAACCTGCGCGGTAACTCCAGCCATGGTCAGCGCTGGAGACCGGGTATTTCTGCACGCGCAGAACCTCGTGCCCGGCGTAGATTATTTGTGGTTATCTACAGGCGGCCTTGTAAACAGCAACCGGGAGAGCGCCTACATAGACACCACCGACCTTGACGGCGGCAACTACATTGTCACGATTGGCCACCTCACCAATGGAGTTACAAGGATGGATGACTGTACGGGTTCCTTCACGGTTCGCGAGCATCCACGTCGTGAAGTTGTGCCACCACCACCGCCGCCGCCGCCACCACCACCGCCTGCTCCTGCCAGAGACGAATCCGCCGAGCGGCGCGCGCAGTTACTTTCGCAACTGAACACCGTTCGCAAGACAACGGAAAGTAATCGTGGATTGAATATCCTTCTGAACTCTGTGTTATTCAGTACCGGCAGGTCGGACCTTACTCTCAACGCGCAAAACGTACTCAAGAGAGTCGCAGCAGTTATTAAGCAATATCCTGGCGTGGAGATTCACATAGAAGGTCATACCGACAACGTAGGCAACACGGAAGCCAATCAGCGCCTCAGCGAAAATCGCGCTAAGTCGGTGAGGGATTTTCTGGCGAGAAGCGGATTGCCTCTCTCCAGCATTACTGCGTCCGGTTACGGTTACCGTTATCCTGTTGCCAGCAATGCAACCGCCGACGGACGGGCACAAAACCGGCGCGTAGATATATTCCTCGCTGGTGACGTGATCGGCATCCATTACCGTGAACCATAATTGAGGCTGCACACAGACTAGCCCGGAGCGCACATGTGGCAGGCTTGCGTGGTAGCATGATGACAACTTACTGCAACAAAAATCAGGCTGAATCAGAAAAGGGGACCGTTCACACCATGGCAGAACCAACGTACGAAGAGTTGAAGGCACGTCTGGCGGAACTGGAGACGAAGCAACAGCGCACGGGCAGCATCAGCTTCAAGGTAAGCGACAAGGGAGCCGCGAGCGTCTATGGTCTTGGACGTTTTCCGGTGACGCTCTACTACGAGCAGTGGACCCGCTTGCTGGACAAGGCCGAAGAACTGAGCAAGTTTCTCGAAGCCAACAAGAGCAAGCTGAAGCTCAAGGAACAGTAGCCGGACTTTTGCATCGAAAGGCCAGGCGCGGGAATCTACTCCTAAGAGCTTTAGGAGTTTGCATAGATGTCTATACGTCCTGTTAGACGGCTGGTTCGGTCCCGCCCCACGCTTGAGGGCGCAGGAGTCCGGCTACGCCGCGCCTTCGGCTTTGACAACACTTCGGAGTTCGATCCGTTTCTTCTGTTCGATGACTTTCGCGGCGATGTCCCGGAGGACTACCTTGCAGGATTCCCGTGGCATCCGCACCGCGGCATCGAGACCATCACCTACGTGCTGGCAGGCACGGTGGCGCACGGAGATAGCATCGGCAAC
>WQYS01000218.1 GCA_009781125.1 Acidobacteriaceae bacterium
CCGAAGAAGCTGCGCGTCCTGGTCGAGCACATGATCCTCTCGCACCACGGAAAGTATGAGTTCGGCTCGCCGAAGCTGCCCATGACTCCCGAGGCGCTGCTGCTGAATGTGCTCGACGACCTTGAGGCCAAGATGCAGACCATGCGCAATGCCTTCGACGCCGCCGACAAGCAGGGCAAAGGCAGGGGAGAGTTAACCGAATGGGTTCGCTCCATGGATAGGCCTCTGTTCAATTCGCGGGCTTATCTCAAAGAGGAGTAGCCGATTCACAATGTCTGCCGGGCGCTGCCATTGCGCTGAGGCATTAGAATTGGATATTGGCTATGTTACGTTTTTCAACGGCAGGTGAGAGTCACGGCGAGAGTCTGGTGGCCGTGGTGAGCGGGCTTCCGGCAGGCGTTCCTGTCGATCAGGAGCTCGTTAATCGCGAGCTTTGGCGGCGTCAGCAGGGGTATGGACGCGGCGGACGGATGCGTATCGAGTGCGATACGGCCCACATCCTCTCGGGTGTTCGTCACGGCAAGACTATCGGCTCGCCGGTGGCGATGACTATCGCCAATAAGGACTGGCAGAACTGGACCGCGATCTTGCCCGTCGAAGCGGGCGACCCGGCTCTGCATAAGGCGGTCGCGTCGCCGCGTCCGGGCCATGCCGATCTTGCCGGGGCGATCAAATACGACTTCAGGGACGCGCGCTACATTCTAGAACGCGCCAGCGCCCGCGAGAGCACAGCTCGTGTCGCTTCGGGAGCCTTCGCCAAGCTACTGTTGCAGCAGCTTGGAGTGGAGGCGCTCAGCCACGTGATTCGAGTCGGCAAGGTGGAACTTGCGCGCGCGGCGCAGTGGGACGAGATCGCGGCGCTGGCCGCGAAGGATGAGGTGGCGCTCAACTGCGTCGATGCGGAGACAGAGACGCGGATGAAGGGCGAGGTCGATAATGCGCTTCGCACCGGCGATACGGTGGGTGGAGTCTTTGAGGTGGTCGTTCACGGCCTGCCGCCGGGCATTGGGACTCATGCCAACTGGGACGAGCGTCTGGACGGCTTGCTGGCGCAGTCGGTGATGAGCGTGCAGGCGGTCAAGGCGGTCGAGATAGGACGCGGGGTCACAGCGGCGGAGTCGATGGGTTCTGAAATTCACGACGCCATTGCCTATGAAGGTTCGGCGTTTACAGCGTTTTCCCGCGATCACAACAACGCGGGCGGCGTCGAAGGCGGAATCTCGAACGGCGAAGATGTTGTAATTAGAGGATATTTGAAACCGATCTCCACCTTGCGGCGTCCATTAGCAAGCGTGAGTTTCGAGACGCGCGAGCCGGTCAAGGCTGCCTATGAGCGCAGTGACGTATGCGTGGTTCCGGCGGCAGGCGTGGTGGCGGAGGCTATGGTGGCTCTCGCGGTTGCGCGTCTGGTGATGGAGAAGTTCGGTGGCGACTCGCTCGTCGAGTTGGAGCGCAACTACAAAGGCTATCTGGATCAGATTAAGGCGTACTGATGAAGAAGACGATCAAACTTCACGACATCGTAAAGTATCCGGACCCGGTTCTGGCCAGGCGCGGCGAGCCGGTGACGGTCTTTGACGAGAAGCTGCGGACGCTGGTCGATGAGATGTTCGAGACCATGTACACGGCGCAGGGTATCGGCCTGGCCGCGCCGCAGATCGGGCTTTCGCGGCGGCTGCTGGTGATGGATGTCAGCTTCAGGAAGAATCCGGAGGAGAAGGTCGTCCTCATCAATCCCGAGATCCTTGAGAAGGAAGGGAAGCAGTTTGAGGAGGAGGGCTGCCTCAGCCTTCCGGATATCCGCGAGAAGGTTCACCGCGCGGCGCGGGTCAAGGTGCGTGCGCAGAATCCGGCGGGCGAATGGTTCGAGATCGAAGGCGGCGAACTGCTGGCGCGCGCCATGCAGCATGAGATCGACCACCTCAACGGCGTCCTGTTTATCGATCATCTGAGCCGGTTGAAGCGCGATCTGGTGATCCGTAAAATCAAAAAAATGCAGAAGAACGGCGAGTGGTAAAAAACCAGCGCTCTGAATTCTAACGATGGCAGATAATACTACTATGCGCATGGATCACGCACTGGAAGAAGCCGCCTCCCCGGCAGGGCTGGCAACCGAGTATACGCGGAACAACCCGTACCTCTCGACGGTGCAGGAGAACTACCTCCTGACCCTGGAGGGAAGCGAAAAACAGACGCGCCACATCGAGTTGTCGCTTGCCGAAGGCATGAGCTATACGCCTGGGGATGCGTTGGGAATCGTTCCTCAATACAGGCCCCAGCTCGTCCGGGATACGCTCGCTGCGCTGCGATTCACGGGCGAAGAGCGCGTGGTCGATCATAATCAGGCAGAGATATCGCTGGAAGAGGCGCTGCGCACGCGGCTGTCGATTGGCAAGCTCGCCCGCGGATGCGTAGGGCAGTACGCCAAGCTCGCTCCCGATCTGCAGGGGCTGAAGGATCTGGTCGGCCCGGAGAACAAGACGCGCCTCGAAGAGTATTGCTGGGGACGCGCGTTCTTCGATCTGGTGAATGACTATCCTGGCGTGATTACCGATCCGCAGCAGTTATTCAATATATTGCCACGCCTGACTCCGCGGCTGTACTCGATAGCCTCTAGCCAGAAGGCGCATCCGGCGAGCGTGCAGCTTACGGTGCGCGTGATCGAGTACAACGCGCATGGACGCGAGCGTCAGGGCGTCGCCAGCGGCGAACTCGGATACCGCGCAGGCACAGGCACGCGCCTGCCGATCTTCGTGAATGTCAATCCTCACTTCAGGCTGCCGGAGGATTCGTCGGCTCCCGTAATCATGGTTGGCCCCGGAACAGGAGTGGCTCCCTTCCGCGCGTTTCTGGAGGAGCGGCAGGCGAGCGGATGTTCCGGCGATAACTGGCTGTTCTTTGGCGACCAGCACGAAAAGTTCGACTTCCTTTACAGAGACCAGTTTCTGGGCATGGTGAAGGACGGCACGCTGACCCATCTGAGCACAGCGTTTTCGCGCGATCAGCCGCAGAAGATCTATGTGCAGGACAGAATCCGCGAGAACGAAACGGAGCTGTTCGCATGGCTGGAGCGTGGAGCGTACTTCTACGTCTGCGGAGATGCCGCGCGCATGGCCAAGGATGTTGAGGCCGCGCTGCTGACGGCAATCGCCAAGGGCATGAACGGAACTCCGGAAAAGGCAGTCGAGTATCTTGCGGCGATGAAGAAACAGAAGCGTTATCAGCGCGATATTTACTGATCTTTATAGCATTTTCCATTTAGCCGCATCCGCTCGAATTGTCATTCCGAGTGAAACGAGGAACCTGCTGTTTTTCTCCGTGCCGTAGACGTTTGGGGCAATCCAGGGAAAAGCAGATCCCTCACTCCGTTCGGGATGACAATTCAAAAAGAGTGCAACTTCATTGAAGTTACGACAAATAACGGCTTGTGACTGCCAGGACAGAAACGGCAATGATAAGTAATACGACCCCAGCCCACTGAATTCTCAAGGGAGCGGTTCCGGAGTTCTTCCACTCGCCCGTAATCATGCCCAGAAGGCTCGCGACAATCACGCACAACGACATAAAAAGCGGCCAGCCCAGAATCGGACCCAGTGGTCCCAGATGCGTGAAAGCCAAACCATAAAGCAACAAGCTACCTAACCAGAACGCGGCCATCATGCATGACAGCGCCCAGTAGTTGATGCCTCCACTGCCGAACTTCTTTGCAGAGTCGTTCTTCTTCATCAACCAGAGACAGTACAGAATGTTGGGAATCGCGCCGCTGTTCAACAGAGGAAACCAGACTGCATTGGTAATGTTGGCTTCTCTGGCTCCGAACAGAAGGGCTGAGTGTCTGAGAGGTTCGCCATACACAACTCCAAGGTTCATCAGCGAAGCGGCCAGTCCACAGATAATGGCCAGCGCCAGCCCCAGCGTGATGTTTTTGCCCGTGCTGGAGGAGGTTCCGGTTGCCCGCTCGCGCTGTCTGCCTGCGTAGGCGCACGTCAGTACGCCGGCAAAAACCAGAAACACTCCGGCAAGAACGCCGTATCCGGCAGGCGTGTTCAGGCGATCACGATGCTGGCTGATGAGCGGGACCAGCGCTCCCGCGCCTGCCGAGGTTCCCAGCACCAGGGCAAAGGTAAGCGCAATTCCTATCCAGTCGACGGCCAGCCCAAAGAGAATCTGCGCTCCTCCCCAGCCCAGTCCGCAAAGTACCACGGTGCCTATGACACTTACAGGAGTGGAGTGAAAAACCGCGGCCAGATGCGGGACCGTCGCCCACGCCGCCAGCGCCGGAAACACTGCCATAGCCAGAAAGCTAAAGGCCATCCATATGTTTTCCCACGACCACCGGCGCATGAACTTCATGGGTAGGGCAAAACTTGCATTCATCATCCCGGCCACAACAAGTACAGCGAGGCCGACATACGTGCCACTCATGCTTACTCCTCCATACTCCCGGATGAGCAATTGTATCCCCTAGGGTATGACTAAGGTTGAGGCGTTTTTTGCTTCCGGTGGAGGCTTTGTGTTTAATACAATTCATACATTCAGGCTAGGACGCCGACGCAAACGATTGCTACAAGGATCACTGCGGTGTGTGGGTGCAACAGAAGCGAGTGCCAGACAGGTAAATTTGAAGTAGAAACAAGCAAAAGCGAGGGATGAAAACATGGCTCAAGTAAGCGGACTCTACGATGCAATTGTGAACGGAAATGCGAAGCAAGCGCACTCCGCAACCGAAGCGGCGCTGGCGGCAGGAGCCGCGCCGATGGATTTGATTCAGCAGTCCATGGTTCCGGCCATGGAGGAGGTGGGACGCCTCTTCGAAGCTGAAGAGTATTTTGTCCCTGAGCTTCTGCTTTCGGGCCGCGCCATGAAGAGCGCCATGGAGCTGCTCAAGCCGCTGCTTTCGGCCTCGGGCCAGCAGATGGCGGCGCGCGTGGTCATCGGTACGGTCAAGGGAGACTTGCACGACATCGGCAAGAATCTGGTCGCGTCCATGTTGGAAGGCGGCGGGTTTGAGGTCATCGACCTGGGCGCG
>WQYS01000219.1 GCA_009781125.1 Acidobacteriaceae bacterium
GACAGACCTCGACCTGCGTCTTCCGCATGTTCACGGCAATCGCGGCAAGCTGCAGCAGGTGATTCTCAACCTGATTCTGAACGCGAAAGACGCTATGGTGGGCACGCCGAGCCCAAGGTTGCGAGTCACGACCCTGGCCGGAAGCGGCACGGCTGTGGTGCGTATTCAGGACACGGGCGCGGGCATCGAGCGCGGTCATCTACATAAAATCTATGATCCTTTCTTCACCACCAAGACCAACCCCGGCGAAGGCGGACACAAAGGCACAGGACTGGGGCTTGCCGTCAGCTACGGAATCATTCAGGAGCACGGCGGCAAGATTCATGTCGAGAGCGAGGTCGGCTCGGGCACTACCTTCGAGTTGGAGTTCCCATCTATGGATATGAGGCCGGTCACGCCGCACTCATCCCGCATGAGCGGGAGGTTGGAGAAGACGTTCCATGCCGGATAATCCGCAGATGATCGCCGAGTTAGCTCCGGCGCAGGCTGAAGTTCAGAATCCCGCACGCATCCTCATCATCGATGAGGAGGCGGCCATCCGCGACTCGCTCGACACCATGCTGACGCTCGAAGGCTTCAAGGTCACCATGGCGAGCGACGGCAACGCGGGCATGGACCTGCTGGCGCGCAATCAGTACGACCTGCTGCTGCTCGATCTGGCATTGCCCGGCGAGAGCGGACTGGATATGCTGCCGCGCATCGTCGAAGCGCACCCGCAGCTTCCGGTCATCATGATTACGGCGTTCGGGACGATGGGCAACGTCGTCGATGCCATACGCGCCGGAGCCGAGAACTTCGTCCAGAAGCCGTGGGACAACGAGAAGCTGCTCGCCGACATCCGCACCGCGATCGCGCGCCACAAGGCCGAGGAAGAGAACGTCCAGCTCAAGCGCGCCATGCGACAGCGCTACAGCTTCTCGAACATCGTGGGCAAGAGCGAGTCGATGCTGCGCCTGTTCGATCTGATCGCGCAGGTCGCGCCCAGCCGCTCCACGGTGCTGATTCAGGGCGAGAGTGGCACGGGTAAGGAACTCTTCGCCAAGGCCATTCACGCCAACTCACCGCGGCGCGACCGTCCGTTTGTGCCTGTGAACACTGGCGCAGTGCCCTCGGACCTGCTGGAGTCTACGCTCTTCGGACACGTCAAGGGCGCGTTCACCTCCGCGATCGCCTCGAAGAAGGGACTCTTCGAGGTCGCCAACGGAGGCACGCTCTTCCTGGACGAGATCGGCACCATGAGCATCGACATGCAGGCGAAGATTCTGCGCGTGCTGCAGGACCGCCGCTTCATGCACGTGGGCGGCATACAGGAGGTTCAGGTCGACGTCAGGATCATCGCCGCGACCAACGTCAATCTGCAGGAGGCGGTGCGCAATGGCCGCTTCCGCGAAGACCTCTTCTACCGTCTGAACGTGATTAACCTTGAGCTTCCGCCGCTACGCTCGCGGCGCGAGGACGTGCCTCCGCTGGCCAATCACTTCCTGAAGTTCTACGCCGAGGAGAACGGCATGGAAGACCGCGTGCTCTCGGCAGAGGCGCTACGGATACTTATGGACTACGAGTGGCCGGGCAACGTCCGCGAGCTTGAAAACGCCATGGAGCGCTGCGTGGTGCTCTCGACCTCGAAGACCATCACGCCCGACCTGCTTCCGCCGCAACTGACAGGGAATACGCTTCCGGCGGCGATCCTCGAACAGCGGTCCGATACATCGCTCTTCAACCTGATGGAAGACATCGAGCGGCGCATCATCACGGACCGACTGGAGCGCTGCCACTGGAACCAGACCGAGGCCGCAGAGTACTTCCGCATACCGCTCTCGACGCTTAATCAAAAGATCAAGCGGCTCAACATCGAGATCAGGAAGCGCTCGCGCGATTGAAGTCTGTCATGCTGCCTTCTGCTGCAGGACGCGCACACGCGGCTGTTTACGCTTCATTGCCAGCCACAGATCATAATTCGCCTGTAGGTTGATCCAGAAGCGGGCTGTGCTGACACCGGCTTTTTCGAGGCGTACAGCTAGGTCGGGACTGATGGAGGCTTTACCGTTAAGCACTCGCGATAGCGCTCCGCGTGACATGACCAGCCGCTCTGACGCCTCAGTCACAGACAGGTTCAACGGCTCGAACACCGTTTCCTTGAGAATTTCGCCTGGATGGAGATGAGTGTGGATCATCATGGGACTTCAACGATCATTATAGACATACGCAAGTACAGTTCATTAGAAACTTATTCCGGGTCTATGGCCTTTTGGGCCAACAACGCTGATGACAATTGAGCGCTTCTAGGTAGGCCAAGCCTTTAGGCTTGGCTCTCTCAATGCTCACAATAGAACCGGCTTTAGCCGCTGGGGTATGTCTTCTCTTCCATCGACAGAGAGCATACCCCAGGGGCTAAAGCCCTTTGTACAGCTAGGCCCAGAGAAGCCAAGCCTAAAGGCTTGGCCTACCTAGAAGCGCCTGAAACCAACGATTGCCGTTACGGTTATGCGATGGCATGATTCACAAGCTGCTGCGCTTCCTCCTGAATCTGCTTGAGGTGGTCTAGTCCCTTGAAACTTTCTGAGTAAATCTTGTAGACATCCTCGGTTCCGGAAGGCCTTGCCGCAAACCAGCCGTTTTCGGTTGCGACCTTGATACCTCCCAGAGGAGCTTTGTTGCCGGGAGCTTCGGTGAGAATCGTGGTGATGGGTTCGCCTGCCAGTTCCTTCGCGGTGACTTCGGCAGAGGTCAGCTTGCCTAGCCTGGCTTTCTGATCCTTTGTGGCTGCGGCGTCTATGCGCTGATAGACCGGCGATCCATACTTGGCGGTGAGCTCCAGATAGAGCCTGCCGGGGTCCTTGCCGGTGCGCGCCGTCATCTCTGCGGCGAGCAGGCCGGGGATGAGGCCGTCCTTGTCGGTCGTCCAAACCTTGCCGTTGCGGCGCAGGAAGCTCGATCCGGCGGACTCCTCGCCAACAAAGCCCAGCTCGCCTGCGATCAGTCCATCGACGAACCACTTGAAGCCGACGGGGACCTCAAGGATGCGGCGGCCAAGGCCTTTGGCCACGCGGTCGATCATCGATGAGGAGACGAGCGTCTTGCCGATGGCCGTCTCGGCGCCCCACTCGGAGCGGCAGGTGAACAGATACTGGATCATCACGGCGAGATAGTGGTTGGGATTCAGCAGTCCCGCCGAGCGCGTGACGATGCCGTGACGGTCGTGGTCGGTGTCGGCGGCGAAGGCCACGTCGTATTTGTCCTTGTTGGCGATCATGGAGGCCATCGCGTAGGGGCTGGAGCAGTCCATGCGGATGCGCCCGTCCCAGTCGCAGGTCATGAAGCGGAAGGTGGGATCGACGTTGCGATTAAGGATTTCGACGGAGAGGTTGTACTTCTCCGCAATGCGCGGCCAATAGTCGACGCCCGCTCCGCCCAGCGGATCGACGGCCAGCTTCAGCCTGCTTCCGCGCAGAACCTCGAAGTCGATCACGTTGGCGAGATCGTTGACGTAGGCGCTCACGAAGTCGTACTGCGACGTCTTTTCCGCCGCGAGCGCGCGCAGGTAGGGAATGCGCTTCACTTCGCGGAGGCCGTTGGCGATGAGTTCATTGGCGCGGTTCTCGATCCATTTCGTCGCGGAGGTATCTGCAGGTCCACCGTTGGGAGGGTTGTATTTAAATCCGCCGTCCTCGGGAGGATTATGCGAGGGCGTAATCACGATGCCGTCAGCGCGCGGAGCTTCGGGCGCGAGGTTGTGCGTGAGAATCGCGTGCGAGAGCGCGGGCGTTGGCGTGTAGCCGCGCTGCTGGTCGATCTTTACCTCGACATCGTTCGCGGCGAGCACCTCAAGAGCCGTGGTGAATGCTGGTTCCGAAAGAGCGTGCGTGTCTTTAGCCAGAAACAGCGGGCCGCGCGTGCCTTCTCCAGCGCGATACTCAACGATCGCCTGCGTGATGGCGGCGATGTGGTTGTCGTTGAAGCTGACGTCAAGCGAACTGCCGCGATGTCCGGAGGTTCCGAAGGCCACGCGGTGCGCGGGGACATCGGCGCTCGGCTGCAAAGCATAGTAGCTGGTGATGAGGCGCGGAATATCCGCGAGAGTGGCTGGATCAGGAAGCTGACCGGGCACGTTGGCAGGGTGTTTGCTCATGGGCGATTATCCTTTTGTCCTCATCGAAAATTGACACAGTAATAGCAACTATAAGAGATATTAAAAGATTGCGCAGTGATTCGGATTTTTCTAGTTGGTGTGAGCTTTGTGGAAAAAGAGCCTCTGCCGCTAACAGCCTCAACTATCCTGGTTCTCTACCGGCATGTTTGCCAGTTCCATCAGAAGTTGCTTTCTCGTCTCGCCGGGCGGAACTGTTTTCAGTATGGCCTGCCGGAGCCTTCCCAGATGCTCGATCCACTCGCTGAGGGAGGCAGGCAATGCGGTATCGATCTCTTCTTTCAGCTTCTGCGCGAAAGCCGGACTCTCTCCCGAGGTGGAGATTGCGACCTGCAAACGCCCTCTGCGCACGACCGCAGGAAAATAAAAATCGCACTGAGCGGGCGCGTCCACAGCGTTAATCAGAACACCGCGCCGCTGTGCTTCTGTAAAGATGGCTTGATTCACCGCTGAGTCATTGGTCGCCGCGATGACGAGAAATATTCCTGAGAGGTCTTCGTGTGTGTAGCTATGAAGCGAAAGGCGAACGAGCTGCCGCTCGGCAAGAGCGCGAACCTCATCAATGGCACGGATAGACACGACATGGATATCCGCGCCGCACTCCATGAGCGCTTCGATCTTCTTCAGGGCTATGTGTCCGGCTCCGACAACCAGACAGGGGCGTCCGGCGATCTTCAGAAAGATCGGCAGCAGCGAGTTTCTCTGGTTTGTTGCGTCTCGATCCATGTTCAAACTCAGCGCCACTCCCATTCGAGGAAACCCGGCTTCACATCGGTCATGGCGTTGACGATCAGCTCGACCAGGCCGCCGTACAGGATACGATGCTTCTCCCAGACATTCCAGTACGCGAGCAGGTC
>WQYS01000220.1 GCA_009781125.1 Acidobacteriaceae bacterium
ATCGAGCACGGCGCTCTGCCGGGAGTCGTGATTAATCCGGCCACTCCGGTCGATACGCTCGTCGAGGTCCTGCCGATGGTGCATTTCGTGCTCGTGATGAGCGTAAATCCGGGCTTTGGAGGGCAAAAATTCATCTCTTCGTCACTGGGTAAGATCGAGCATCTGGTGGAGTTACGAGAAAAGATGGACCTCGGGTTCCGCATCGAGGTGGACGGCGGCGTTGCTCACGATACGGCCGCTTCGGTCGTCGAAGCAGGAGCGGAGATGTTAGTGGCCGGTTCGGCGGTCTTCGAGCGCGGGAAGACTGAAGAGAACGCCCGCGAGCTGTTGAAGCTGGCGCGGGCCGCTGCTCCTGCTCATGCGCGATAAAAGTCGCCGCGGCGACTATGAATGGGCACCCGGATGTGGGCATGGGCGCACAAGACGGGCCGAAAAGACTAAAATAGGAGCACACCCGCGCGGGCGAATGGGGAACTGACTGCGCCGGGAGGATGAGGTTCAGAGCGATGATAAAGCGTTCTTTTTTTTACGGAATGCGAGCCAGTCTGATGACTGGTCTTGCGGTTGCGGGTTTGCTGGCCACTGCCATCAGCGCGCAGGGACAGGCCAGCCAGTCAACGGCGGCGCCGGAGACGAGCGCGCAGCAGCCGCAGACCGTGACACTCTCGAATCAGGCCGACGCCAAGAAAGATAAAGGGAAGCTCCGTCAGTCCAAGGACACCAGGAAGGCGAACCGGCGCGAGAAGAAGACCGGCGCTACCCCGATGGTCGCTACCGCCGACTCCAAGCTGCCGGACAGACAGCTTTACGACAAGGCCCAGACGGCAATCAAGAAGGCGCACTTCGACGTGGCGCGGCTGGATCTGCAAACTCTGCTGAACACCTATCCCGACTCGCAGTTTCAGATGAAGGCGAAGCTGGCCATCGCCGATAGCTGGTTCAAGGAGGGTGGCACGGCGGCGCTGACGCAGGCCGAGCAGGAGTACAAGGACTTCATCACCTTCTTCCCCAACGCTCCGGAGGCTGCCGAGGCGCAGATGCGCGTCGGCGACATCTACTTCCGGCAGATGGACAAACCGGACCGCGACTACGCCAAGGCTACGCACGCCGAGGAGGAGTACCGCCTGATGTTGCAGCAGTTCCCGGACTCGACGCTGGTGCCGCAGGCCAAGCAGCGGCTGCGTGAGGTGCAGGAGGTTCTGGCGACGCGCGAGGCCGAGATTGGCAGCTTCTACGGCTCGAAGGAGAACTGGGCCGCGATGATTGCGCGCTATCAGACGGTTGCCGACACCTATCCGCAGTTCAGCCACATGGACGTAATTTTGCTCGGACTCGGCCAGGGTTATGAGGCAGAGGCAAGAGTGGTTCGCATGTGGAAGGGACTGCCCGAGGATGCCAGGGCGCGTCTGCTGAAGATCTACGACGATCAGGCCGCAACGGCCTACAACCAGCTGGTGCTGGAGCACTCGGCGTCGATCCACGTTGACGACGCCAGGGACCGCTTGGCTGCGATGCATCGTCCCATTCCTACGCCAACAGCGGAGCAGGCAGCCGCCAGCGCGGCGCTGGAGAACAGCCGTCACGGTTATACCATTCAGAGCCGCGTCAACGTGCTTCTGCTGCGCAGGCCGGATACGGTGATGGCCGCGCGCATTGGCGAACCGCCTCTGAGCGATCCCAAGCCGACCATGGCTCCGGACGTTACGCGCACCTTCAACGATAATGTCCGGGATGCGCTGAATCCAGCCGCAGCGGCCAAGAAGTCTGAGGCGGTGGTGGCGGCAACGCCGGCAGACACGACGGCAGCTCCGGCGGCGAAGGCTCCGTTGCAGTTCAATGAGGTTCCTACCGCAGATCAGCGCGTCAGCGACAGCAACCAGTCCACCGTATCGGATGTGACGCCTGTGACCGCAGCCTCGCCCGGCAAGGCGGCGTCTGGAACCTCGATAGGAGTTGAGGTCGTCAATCCTTCCACGACAACGTCAAGCGGTGGTTTGAGGGCTGTAGGACCGACGGATCAGTCGATCGCGCCTCCGGTGGAGAGACCGGCGGTGGCTCCGGATGCAGTGAACGAGGTGACGCCGGGCTCGACGCCTCCGGCGCAGGCTCCCGCCGCTAATGGAAAGAACGTTCCCAAGCCCGCTCTGGATAAGAGCGAGGCATCCAGCAGCAAGCATAAGCGGCGGAAGGGCATGTCGAGGATGAATCCCTTCTAAAACAGGGAACTTTCTTCGGCAACGGTGCAGTTTGGAGCGCCGCAGGTGCGTTCCATGCCAGCCATGGTTTCACCCTGGGCTGGCATGGAACGCGCCTGCGGCGCTTGTGCCAGCACTGCCGTAGCTTCCATGATTTTCAGGAGCTCCCTTGGTCCACAAGAGTCATGGAAACTCAGAATGACGGCATATTTTTTGCCGGATCAATGTTCAAATCATTGGCACGTGAGCAAAGATCGAATACACTGATTCGCATCGTGGAGGAATGGAATGGAACTGGGCCAGCAGAGCAGTACGGCTGCGTTGAACAGGACATCGAGCCTTGCATGGCTGGCGTTGAAGCTGACGCCGGGCCTGGGAGCCAGGCGTATCTGGAAGGCGATGGCGAAGCTGGGCACCCCGGAGCGTCTCTTCGAGGCTTCGCTGACCGAGCTGGAGAGCCTGGGAATGCCCGCGCACTCGGCGCAGTTCTGCTTTGAAGGCAAGGCGCGCGAGGCGGCGGAGAGCGAGCTGGCGCGCGTCATCGAAGCTGGCGGCGAGATCGTGACTCCCGATGACGAGCGCTATCCGGAGCGGCTGCGGGAGATCTACGATCCGCCTGCCGTTCTCTGGATACGCGGTAATGTGGAGCTGCTTTCGCAGCCGGGGATCGCCGTGGTGGGAACGCGGCGTCCTTCGCCCTATGGCACGGGAATGGCGACGGCGCTGGCGCGTGATCTTGCCGCGCGCGGGCTGGTGATTCTCAGCGGTATGGCGCGAGGCATCGATACGGCGGCGCATCAGGGAGCGCTCGATGCGCGCGGAAAGACGGTGGCCGTGTGGGGCACGGGAATCGACGTGATCTATCCGAAGGAGAACAAAAAGCTGGCTGAGAACATCGTTGCCAGCGGCGGAGCCATTGTCAGCGAGTTTCCGCTGGGAACATTTCCCGCGCCGCAGAACTTTCCTGTCCGCAACCGCATTCTGAGCGGGATGAGCGTGGGCGTGCTCGTGATCGAGGCGGCGGAGTACAGCGGGACGCGCATTACGGCGCGGCTCGCCATGGAGCAGAACCGCGAGGTGTATGCGGTTCCGGGCAACGTGACCAGCAAAAATGCATGGGGTCCGAACACGCTAATTAAGCAGGGAGCCAAGCTCACGGCGACGTGGGAGGATGTGTGGGAGGACCTCGCATCCGACGTGAAGCTGGTTCTCGCTGAAAAGAATCAGGGTGCGGCGGCGGAAGAATCGAAGATGGCTCGTCAGGCATCTTTGTTGAGCGAATCGTCCATGACCGAGCACGAACGGATGGTCATCGAACGCCTGCGCGCGGATGAGTCCACACAACTGGACGATCTGATCGAGCAGTTGGAGGGCAAGCTGGACTCGGGCGAGATATTTACGGCGCTCTTCGAGCTTGAACTAGCCGGGCGCGTGCGCCAGTTGCCGGGCAAAAATTATGTGCGCGTGCTCTGATCGGGTTAGAATGACCAACGTCACTGCCAAACAAGAGAGGCTAAGGTTAAGACTATATACAGCAGTGACATTCACAACAAAACTGCGTCCATTGAGACATTGTATTAAGATGACCTTTTTCAAAAAGCGTGGTAAGGTTCTCGAAATGAGAGACAGCGAGCGACCTTGCATGGAAATTTTCGCAAAGCATTTGCAGGTGAAGGAATCGAATGGCTAAATCACTCGTGATCGTGGAGTCGCCGGCCAAGGCGAAGACGATCAACAAATATCTCGGCGGCAACTACATGGTGGAGGCCTCGCTGGGCCACATCATGGACCTGCCCAAGAACGACATCGGCGTCGAGCTGAAGCACCGCACGTTCGAGCCGACGCTGATCGTGTCTCCGGGAAAAGAAAAGATTGTAGACCGGCTGAAGCGGCTGGCGGCCAGGGCCGACGCCGTGTATCTGGCTCCCGACCCGGACCGCGAGGGTGAGGCCATCGCCGCGCATCTTGCCATGCAGCTTGCGCCGGTGGTGAAGGACAGGAAAAAGGTCCGCCGCGTGAGCTTCAACGAGATCACGCAGAAGGCCGTGAAGGCCGCGTTTGAACATGCGGGCGAGATCGATCAGAACCTGGTCGATGCGCAGCAGACGCGCCGCGTACTGGACCGCCTGGTGGGCTATCAGATCTCTCCGCTGCTGTGGGACAAGGTGCGGCGCGGGTTGAGCGCGGGCCGCGTGCAGACCGTGGCCCTGCGCCTGATCGTTGAGCGCGAGCAGGAGATCAACGACTTCAAGTCGATTGAGTACTGGAACATCGATGCCGATCTGAACCCTGACGGCAAGCAGAGTTTTCGCGCGCGCTTTACCGGCGTCAACGGGATCGCTTCGCGTGTGGCCAACGGCGTCGATGAAGCGGGCAAGGAACTTTTCCTTGCCAACGCGCTGCCGGACAAGGAAGCCGTCGATGAGGTCATCGGCGAACTCGGCTCGGCGAAGTGGGCCGTGCGCTCCATCGAGAAGAAGGAGCGCCGGAATAATCCGCGCGCGCCCTACACGACCAGCAAGTTGCAGCAGGACGCGGCCAGCAGGCTGGGCTTCAATGTGCGGCGCACCATGGGCGTGGCGCAGCGCCTGTACGAAGGCGTTGAGATCGGCAGCGAAGGCACGATCGGCCTGATCACGTACATGCGTACCGACTCGACGCGCGTTAGCGCAGAGGCGATTGCCGAGGCAAGAGAGTATATTGGCAAGTTCGGCGAGCGGTATCTGCCGCAAACTCCGAACCAGTACGCGGGCAAGAAGCAGGAACAGGCACAGGACGCGCACGAGGCCATCC
>WQYS01000221.1 GCA_009781125.1 Acidobacteriaceae bacterium
GCCTCGTCGTTCAGCGGGTTCTACCTGCCGCTGATGATGGTGCTGTGGCTGCTGATTCTGCGCGCTCTCTCGCTGGAGATGCGCGGACGCATCGGCGACTCGGTGATCCGCTCCTTCTGTAGCGGTACCTTCTTTGTCTCCAGCGCGCTGCTGGCCATCTTCTATGGAGCGGCGTTTGCGAACGTACTGCGCGGAGTTCCGCTGGCCGCCGACGGTACCTTCTTCCTTCCGATGTGGACCAACTGGAGACCTGGTGCTGATCCGGGGATTCTCGACTGGTACACCGTCCTCGGAGGCGTACTGGCACTGTGTGCTCTGGCAATGCATGGGTTGCTTTATCTTGTGATGAAGACGGATGGCCCCATGCAGGCGGCCTCGCGCCGGTGGGCGCGGAATATATTGCCTGCCGTGTTTTTGCTGACAATCGTGGGGATTCCGGCAACCGTCGCTGCGCGGCCCGACTCGCTGCACAACTACGCTAACCACAGCATACTGTGGGTGTTTCCGGCGATCGTGTTGCTGTCGCTGGTCTCGATCGGTGTCTCGCTGGCCAAACGTTGCGAGGTGAGCGCCTTCCTCTCCTCGTGCGTGTATCTGGCCATGATGATGGTCAGTGCGGTGATCGGAGTATATCCGGTGGTTCTGCCCTCGGTTGCAGGACACGGGCCGGACATCACCATCGAGCGTGCGCTCACCAGTCCGCAGGCGCTGCGCATGGGACTAGTGTGGTGGGTCATCGGAATCCTGCTGGCGGCATTCTATTTTGTGACCATCTACTGGATATTCCGGGGCAAGGTCAGCGAACACTCCGAGGGCTACGGCCACTGATACTTTCATAGCAGATATTTTCCTGAGAGGCGCGGCTGCGGTCGCGCCTTTTCTTTATGGAGCACAGACGCCCGGGTGCCCCATCCTTCGTCCGCCAAAGCAGTTCAGAGGGTAGCCCATGTCCTCCGGGCGGACGAAGGGTGGGATGTATGCGATTCAATTTGCCACTGTTCCAGGTGAAAACATGCATGATTGAGCATCCTGCTCTCCCACCCTTCGTCCACCAGAGAAGCATGGGATCCCCGTCGCCGCAGCGGTGGACGAAGGATGGGGCACCCGGGCGTTCGTGGCTGTTCAACGCTAAAAGGAATTGTTCCCCAATATGAACATCTTCTTTATTCGCTATCCTTTCTATATGGCCTCATCTCAGGGAGAATCTTTTCTACAGCTTTCGCACGTCAACGTCGCGCGCGGCGACAATATCGTTCTCCACGACATCCATCTCGCAGTCAACGCCGGAGAGCATATTGCCATCCTGGGGCCGAACGGCTGCGGAAAATCCACGCTGATCAAGACCATCACCTGCGAGTGTTACCCTATTCCGCAGCCCGAGACCGTGGTCAGCATCTTCGGACGCGAGCGATGGGACCTGACCGAACTGAAGAAGCGCCTGGGCGTTGTATCTCCAGAGTTGCCCGGACGCCCCACGCTCAACACCACGGGCCGGGATATGGTGCTGACCGGATTCTTCTCCAGTTCGACGCTGTGGCCCAACCTGACGGTCACCGACGCCATGCAGGTCCGCGCCGACGAGGTGCTGCGGCAGATCGACGCCGTCTCCCTGCGCGACAAGCCCGTAGGCCAGATGTCCGCCGGCGAGCAGCGGCGCATTATGATTGGCCGCGCTCTGGCCGGTTCCTCGAGCTCGTTTGCGGGCAACCGGCAGATGCTGCTATTGGACGAGCCCTCCAACGCGCTCGACCTGGCCGCGCAGCAGGAGCTGCGCCATCTGCTGCGCCGCCTCGCCCGGCAGGGCACGGGCCTTCTGCTGATTACGCACCACGTCTCCGACATCATTCCCGAGATACAGCGCATCCTGATGATGAAGGAGGGCCGCATCGTGGCCGACGGCTCCAAGGCCGATCTGCTCACCGAGGCGCGCCTGAGCGAGCTGTTCCGAACCGAGGTGCGCATGGAGCATCGAGACGGGTTCTACCATGTCTGGTGAAACCCGTGCAGCTATTCGCAACCTGAACCGCATCCAATGATTACGAATGTCATAGAACAGCAGAGTTTTCCCGTTCCGCCGCGCCGAATCGTCTGATAGGATCGTATCTACTTACAACGCTGGTTTATTGCATAGACTTATTCGAGTTTTTCTAAACGAATGCCGATATTCTCTGAAGATATTGCCAGATACAGATCCAGGGGGTCCAGCCGAAGGCAGCTTTGGCTCAATCCGGCGGTGTGGGCCATCGGCGTCTACCGCTTCGGCAACTGGCTGTATACGCGCCCGCCTGCGGCCATCCTTCGGGTTCCTCTGAAGGCTGTCTATCTCTTCGCCAATCTCTTCTGCGAGATCGTCATCGAGATGCACATCGACGCACAGGCCACGATAGGCCCGGGACTCTACATCGCGCACATTGGCGGAGTTCATATCAATCCTGCGGCGGTGCTGGGCCGCAACTGCGACGTCGCCCACCGCGTGACCATCGGAGCCTCGGCCATGGGACGCGCCGGAGTTCCCGTCCTTGGCGACGGCGTCTACGTCGGCACCGGAGCCACGCTGGCCGGAAAGATCAAAGTCGGCAGCGGAGCCAGGATCGCAGCCAATACGCTGGTCATCACCAACGTTCCCGAAGGAGCGACCGTGATGGGCGTGCCGGGCCGCATCATCCTGCGTCCGCCCAAGGCTGCTGAGCAGACTGCCGCGATGGAGACGTCCGATGCTCAATGAAACCGCGCGTCACGAGACGCGACGCACTCTTAAAGAAGCTGTCTCCAACCGCAATGCTCATGCAGCTATTCAGGCGAGCCGCGCGCTTCTCGCCAGCGGCAAGCCTGCCGATGTAATGTTCTGCGCCTCAGCGCTCACCGGGATCGCCGACGTAATACAGGAACAATGTGGAGCAAAACGCCTTAAGACCTACGTCGTTCGCTCGGTCACGGTCGAGCCGATTCAGCCAGCGCTTACGGTCGAGGCCGTGCTCTCGAACTTCGTTCTGGACCTGCGCATCGGCGGATACGGCTCCTACGCCGACGAGTTGATGAACCCGCAAAGTGAGCTCGCGCAGTTCAGCCCCGATGCGGTGCTGATCCTGCTCGACCTGGAAGAGATTGCAGGCAACCTGCCCGACCTGTGCGCGACCGGAAAAAACGCCGAGGTCCATCAGGAGATCGATCAGTGTGTCGCGCGCGTGGCGCAGATGCTTACAGCGTTCCGCCGAACCAGCGCGGCGCGTATCGTCTTTCAGGGCTGCGCCGTTCCTGACCTCTGCTCGCTGGGAGAGATCGGAGCCGCGAATCTTCCTTTCAGTCTTGCGAACGCGGTGCAGTGGCTCAATCAGCGGCTGGCAAGCCTCTGCCGCGCTATCTCCGATTGCATCTTTTTCGACGTAGACCATCTGGCGGCGAGTTATGGCCGGGCACGCTGGCGCGACACGCGCATGTTTCTCGCCTCGCGGCTGGCCGTGAGCGCCGATGCCTTCAGCATCTACGCACATGGGCTGATCCGTTCGTTGCAGGCGCTCTACAGCACGCCGCGCAAGGTGCTCTGCACCGATCTGGACAACACGCTCTGGGGCGGCATCCTCGGCGAAGACGGAGCCGAAGGCATCGTCGTCGGTAGCGCCTTCCCCGGAAACAGCTACCTTGAGTATCAGCGCTACCTCAAGCGGCTCTCGGCGCGGGGCATCCTGCTGGCAGTGGTCTCCAAGAATGATGAGGCTGATGTCCGCGAGGCGTTTCAGACGCGCGCGGCAGACCTGGCGCTCAGCCTGGACAACTTCGTTGCCCTCAAGATCGGCTGGGGCGAAAAATCACAGTCGATCCGCGAACTGGCGAAGGAGCTTTCGCTTAGCCTGGACTCCTTTGTCTTTGTAGACGACAGCCCGGTGGAGTGCGAATCCATCCGCCGTCAAATGCCCGAGGTGGCCGTCGTAGAGGTTCCGGGCAGTGGGCCGTGGAAGCTCGTTGAGATGCTTTCCCGCGAGTCCTTCTTCGACACCGCCGAGGTCACCGGCGACGATCTCAACCGCGTTCACGAGTACAAGGCGCAGGCGCAGCGGGCGCAGCTTGAGACCAGTGCCGCCAGCCGCGACGAGTTCCTGGCGTCGCTCGGGATTGTCTGCACCTTCGAGAGCGCGCTGCGAGCGCCTCTGGCGCGCGCGGTTCAGCTTCTGGCCAAGACCAACCAGTTCAACCTCACCACGCGCCGCCACTCGGCGACGGCCGTTGAAGACTTCGCTGCCAACGGACAGGCCTGGGTTGTCCGTGTGCGCGACCGCTTCGGCGATGCCGGAGTCGTCGGACTGGCGCTGGCACGCAACGTTGACGACGCCTGCCGCATCGACTCCTTTCTGCTCTCCTGCCGCGTGATTGGCCGTGGCATCGAGAGCGCATTTCTGGCTCACATCGCGGAAAATGCCCGCCAGACAGGCGCAAAATGCATCATCGGTGAGTACATCCCTACCAGAAAAAACGCTTCCTGCGCCAGCTTTTACGCCGATCACGGCTTTACGCAACAGGCCACGGCGCAAGAAAGCAACTCAATCTGTTACGAATTTGATCTGACCGCCTCAGCTCTCAGCAGTCCGGGGTGGATCACACTGGAAGGAAACCAATCGAATGAGCCAAGTACCGTCTTCGCTTCGTGAGATTCTGGCCGATGTACTGGAGATCGCTCCGGAACAGGTCACCTCTGACCTCGGCACCGGCACCGCCGAAAACTGGGACTCCTTCCGCCACCTGCAGGCGATTCTCGCGCTCGAAGGCGAGTACGGCGTGCAGTTCGACCCCGAGCGTGTGCCCGAGCTGACCACGGTCGCCCTCATCCAGCAGGAGCTGGAGAAGAAAGGAGCCGTGCTCGGATGACTCCCGGCGAACTTGGCTTCAAGCTGATGCACGTCGGCGTGGCAGTTCCTGCACTGGGCCCGGCGGCCAGCGCGCTTTGCAGCCTGTTCGGATACAGAGTCATCTCCGGCCCCTTCGACGA
>WQYS01000222.1 GCA_009781125.1 Acidobacteriaceae bacterium
ACAGTCGCCACGTAGTTCTATAAAACAAAGGTCTGACAAAACCTTCAATGCGTTATTGATCTCGATTGCGATACGCGCGTCTATGACACTTTCCTTGCGCCCAGGCGCATAGATTTTCTGGAGTATGTCTCTCGAAACAGTAGTTTCAATATCAGTCATAAGCTGCGCAATGGCAATCCTTCCTGAAGATCGTGTGATCTCCGGATCACGTGCTTTAAGCGCAATGAAAATTCCAAGGTAGACGCATTGTTTTGGGAGGAGACGGGAACGAATCTTCGTCCCAGAAACAGAGAGGTAGAAAAAACCGTCAGGATGCTGTTCCAAAGTGGTCAGGAACCTAGAGTAAAACTCCTTCAATTCCATGAAGTTATCGCAAATCCATTCATAGGCATCCAAACTGGAGCGATTAATATGGCCACCACGGCGCAATACTAAATCAACATCGGCAAACCGTTTGTCCAGGAAATTCATTTAGCTTTCACCCTCAACTCTTCGATCTCGAATGCGCTCGCGACAGGTCTCCAGTCACGCGTATCAGTATCCAGAATGCCTACTTGGAGCATTTCCCCAACAAGCCACGGGAAGTGGGGAACCAGTCGCAGTGCGTTTTCCAGCGATGGTGCGATGGCATTGAACAGGCTTGAAGCTCGTGCTTCCCCATTGGAGGAGAGATCAGTCAACAGGTGTTCAATCAACTTCGCGGGTAAGTCGTCAGGAAATATCTCTTCGAACGTGCGTTCTGCTCTGCCCTTCTTAGACCTGGGGGGTTGTCGTTTTGTGGTATCCCGAACGACATCTGACCTCATCCGATAAAAGCGAGGTTCATTCGCCAGCTTGAGAGTCCATCCAGGTGGTCCGGCTATGGCTCGTTTCAATGCATCTGTGACGCGTCGTTGCCGATCTACTCGAACAATGGTGCGCAGAAACCCGTGGACGACATTGTAATGCTCCATCCAATCGACAGCGCGTTGACTGATCCAGGTACTCGTAGACTGAAGCCGCCAAATAATGTCATCGTGGACGGTATCGAACTTTTTGGACGAGTATGGTTTGGCGAGATCCGCGATATGTTCAATGAGAGAGATGACTCTGCTCATGGAACCCAGGACGGACTCCTGAAGATCGTCAATGGTCTTAATGACAAGCGAGAGCTGCTTCTCACACTCGGCAATCGACTCTTCGCTATTCTGGGTCAAAAGCTCCGGGATGAATTGTCGCATCTCGCCATGTTGCCGATCAAGCGCACTCTGATGTCGATGAATGCTGGAGAGCATATCTCGAAGCGCATATTGCATTGGATTGATTACGTCGACATCCCAAGCTTCTGGGGTGGAAGCTTTCTGCGCCTTTTCATCGATCCGGGACAACTCGTTAATAAATGAATTGAAAATTGCGGTAAGCGGTTCTCCAGAAAAACGGGACTGAACTACATGCCATTCGGAGACTGCCTCTCCCAATGAAGTCAGTTGATATTGAGTGTCGGCATTAATCCGTAGGCGCACCATGTCTGCTTTTGACAGGCAACCCGCTGTCAAGAGTCGGGTCATGCTTTCACTTACCCGACGTTCAGCTTTTTGTGGATCTCTATCGCTAACATCCAGCAGATCAATGCGGCTACTCAATGCCTGTATTGTTGAATAGGCGACAGTCAGAAGACCTTCTTGTTCTTTTTCGATCTCATCCCGGACCATCGCTAGCAACGCGATATCTCTTTGATTTAAATCGAGCTTACGTTCTTCAGCAAGAATCAGTTGAACGATATCGACTATGGATTGGGATTTTTCCATCAGGAGAGTATTTTGAAGAATACCGGGTTGAGTTTGTAGTGGTAGGAGACGCCAACTTTCGGTCCACATACTAAGAATCCAAGCTCACTGAGCCGTTTCATGGTCGTATTAGCTGCCCTATGGCTTACGGACAGATTGAATTCCAGTTGAACCTTCGAAATCACATCGCCAGAAACAGGAAATCGTCCAATCAAGTGCCAAAGGATAAATCCTTCAACCTTGGTCAACGGTGATTTCTGAAAGGCTTGGAGCCCAAGTTCTGTGATGACAAGTGACCGTGCCATCGGATCATCTCCGAATAGTATCTTTTTTTATACTAGTATAAAAAAAGATACTATTCCATAAAGTTTGTATAATTATCCCGTTTTTTAGGCGTACAGCTCTGTTGGAACCGGGATACATCAACATGGGAACAGCCACTTCGATACCTCATCCATGTTTTCAACCACAAGTTGATATTCAGGGGGTTGTTGAAGTTTGATGTCCGTTGCAGCACGTATATCCTGAACAAAATATCCGACAAGTGCGGCACGGCACGAGACAACGAGGACGGATGCGCGGCCGAAATACTCGAACCGAATGACATCTTCCTGTGCGCGGTTGAGGTCTGGATGGGCGATGAGCCGGACAGACACTATCGCGTTCCAAGTGGCATCGTTTTCTCCTGACTGCTCTTGTGGTGAATTCAGCGGGTTCACAGCGACTATCCGGCCAAGCGCATAGTCCCGGAAATCCTGATGTGCCGAGCAGAATGCCCTCGCGTGCCAACGTCTCCCGGCACGCACCAAATGGTGCGGAGAGATCGTTCGATTATGCGGAGTTGGATCACTCATCGAGCGATATATGATCTCAACAGACTGTTGCAGTCGAATCGCTTGGGACAAGGATGCAAAGATTTGAGGCGACGGTGCGTTTAGATCAGGAAAGGCGGCGCAGATCGGACTTCTGGTTTCCACATCGCCGATCACATACGGAAGACCAACCAAATTCAGATATCTTGACAACGATTCTGCGCAATCTTTCGTCCAATCGTCACGATTCATGGCCGCATAGGCTTCGTTGGTAGCGTGGTAGCTGCGTGATTTTGTGTTCCAGGTCAGCCATTGAGGGTTTTGGTCGCGAAAGGCTTGGATTAGTTGACTCGCTCGAATATCGCCAACATCAAGGAGGCTTGAGAGCCTGCTTCTGTTCAGCAGCCCCTCCCATAGCAAGAGCAACTCAAGAGTCGCGAGTCGCTGCTGAGATAAATCTGCCCTGGCCATGCTGTCCTCTTTGTTGCGTATAAACAATCATACCATATAAAAAAAGATATCGTATAAATTATTTTGCGATACCTCTCATAACATTATGGAATTCCACCAACCCAAGCAGCCCTTTGTGTTTGGCGAACAACCTTAGAACAAAAGCGAACCAACCATGACGCACCTCTTATTTTGAATCCGATGGTGGAGGATCCTAGGAGGTGCGTCATGGCTGGCTTTGTGCGGTTGCTACACAACTTCGGTTTTGTGAATCTTGTGGCCGATTTTCTAATGTGCCGTTCTTACCCGCAGGTAGCGCAAGGGGATCGGAGAGAGATCGGCTCGGCTGCGCTCCAATTCGCATATCGCAGCACCGACTT
The DNA here is from genome assembly GCA_009781125.1 of Acidobacteriaceae bacterium. Next base: position 3,409 of record WQYS01000222.1, read on the forward strand.
CCGTGTCCAACTTCTGTGTGATCAGCGCATCGGAGGAGGATCAGTTGGGACTAACAGCGAGGTGTGCGAGCCTCCAAGTGTAAACAGGTAGCGTATCAAACTATGCACATCAAGTTCAGCAACCGTCACAACCGTTGCAAAACTTATGGCGACCCTCCCCTCGACGATAGCCAATAGATCGGGAGCTTTCCCACGCCCAACAACCTCGACGAAGCAGCCCCGGCGCTGACGCACTTGTCCTAACTCCTCAGAAAACAGTAGTTCTGGCGTAATTTCTCCGTTTTCATCAACAACTATCGGCAGGAAGAAGACAGGGGAAGACTTACTTTCAGGGCATACGACCTGAACCGTCGCATCGTGGTTGCCTGCAGCCGCAACATCGCGGCGAACCTGCGCCAAAGCTTTGCACACGAAGTGAGGCAGCGAAGGCTGCTTCGAGGACTGTACGCCGGACTTGGTCTGCAATGTCGCGTCGATTCCTGCTGCCTCGGAAGAACCTCCAGGTTCACCAAATGCAACCTGTTCGATGCTGCCGTCGCGGCGCAATAAATAGACATCGAAATTCTCGAAACCCTCAATCTTTTCCTTCCAGACAGGCTTACGTAGAAGGTCGGGGAAACGGTTCTTTTCGGCAAACCCTCTGGAGCGCTGAGACTTACGCACACTGGGGTCATCATGAACCGTTTGCGCGTGGGCTGATCTCTGAGCAACGCGAAAAGCGGGAGCTTGGTTCGGGTTCCCTATCCTGCTCTGCTTCCCTCGGTTACTGCGCTTGGGCATTTCATACGAAAGTGAGCGAAACGGGAAAGCGTGGGAACAAGAGCGCAAGCGATAGGCCAGAAACGTTGCCGCGCGTTCTTCACCAAATGGCAGCCACATGCCACTCGCAACCAAGTCTGTATCCCCCTCGAACGGGAAGCCGGTGTACGGATACGCAGGCATGCCGCTCGCGGCAGCCTTTTGGCAGGAAGCATGTATCCCCGCAGCCGAGCGCCATGCGGGTTGGCTCCCGGCAATTCTGGCGACATCAGAGGCCGACACCCCAGATAGTCCGGCTGCCAGTACTAGGTGCATGTGTTGGTCGGAGGGATGGAACGATTTGCTCGACCAGAGAGTTTCTTTTGCCAACGGCACAGAGAAAAGTCGTTGGATCAGGTTGCCTGATGAACCGAAGTAAAAACGGATGATCTCCACGCACGGAATCAGCAATCTGCAGCCATTCCCACACTCGACGAGCACACAATAGGCTTGCGTGTGAGGCCTATGCCAAGGATGGATACCGAGAGGGATCAGAAATTTTTCATCGATAGCAAGCCCCGCTTTGACAAAGTCGGTCGTATCAGACTCGATTCGTAGGCTACTGAAAGATTCGACATCGTAATCTGGGGACACCACAAGGCGACCATCCTGCCAAAGATCCCCTACTGCCAGCAAAGGCAACGCTGCTACGGGAACCCAGACATCCTTCTGACACGCGCAGTCAGTGCAATTCGGTGTCAGAAGCGCTTCAACATCGTCAGGCGAACAACGAAGCGGAGATATTGCGAC
>WQYS01000223.1 GCA_009781125.1 Acidobacteriaceae bacterium
CTGGCTTTGGCGAAGTCGATGGCGGCTGTCTTGGTCACGTCGGTCTGAAGGCGTTCACCAAGCGTCTCCGCGTTGTTGGTGTAGATCGTAACCACATGCGATGCTCTGGATATCGAGACATACGCCAGACGGGTATTAATAAGTTCTCTGGCCGAATCCGTATCGAGATTGACCAGAGCACGGTTGAAGGTCAGTCCCTGTGAACTGTGCGAAGTCACGGCATAACCGTGATCGAAGGTGCGGGTCTTCGCAGGATCGAAGCTGACGGTCTTTTTTTTGTCGCCATCCATCTTTACGGTGATGGCGTTCGGCTCGATCTTCGTCACTGTGCCCAGGTCGCGGTTCGCTACGCCAAGGTTTCTATCCGGCGCGGTGAACTGGATGCGGTCGCCGGTGGCGATTTCGCGCGTCACCTCGCGGAAGGCGGTCACGCCGCGCAAGCGTTTCGGGTCATAGGTCACGCTCTCACCGTCGGCCCTCTGTACGGTAACGGTATTGCTGGCCGGGTCTACACTCTGAACTACGGCATAGCTCTTCGGCTGTATGCCAAGCTGCTCACTGCCGCGTGTGTAGTAGAGCGTGTTTCCGGCCTCGTACTTCGCTGCCCACTGACGATCTGCGCCGGTCATATCGGAACGCTGAACAAGAGTGGCGTAGCTCTGGCCGTCTCTGGCAAGCGTTCCGTTCGCTTGTAAACCTGCGCGGATGGCCTCGTTGATCTGCTGGCGGCTGCGATTGTCGGGAGAGACGACAAGGGTTCTCTCAGGATTGGCGGCATAGTCTATGGCGATGGCCTGAATGCGGCTGCCAGAGTCGGCAATCTCGGTGACGCGGCCCTGCTCCCGCAACATGCGGATGCCTTCGACCGTTCTGTTTTTTGATAAATGCTCGACGGCCCTCAGAAGTTCAGGATTGGCGCGTTGGCGAACGATGGTATCAAGCTGACTGGTACGCATCCCGGCCTGCTGCATCTGCTGGAATGGCCGTCCGGCGTCTACTCCCTCGTGCTGGCGAGTGTCCCCGATAATGAGAACGCGGTTCTGCGAGTTGATCTTGTCTATCTTTTCTATGAACTGGCGCATCTGCTTGGCGCTGGCAAGGCTGGACTCGTCCAGCATGTACAGGGTTCGGTGACTGGGATCTCCGGCGAACTGGTCGTTGCCGCCCTGCGCGAGAAAGCTCTGAAGCGTGTTCGCGGTAATCCCGGCGTCACGCAAGGCTCCTGCAGCCTTGGACGTGGGAGCGAAGCCTTGCACGGCGTAACCATGCTGCTCCGCGCCTTCACGAATGGATTCAAGAATCGTAGTCTTGCCGGTTCCTGCAAGTCCCTGTAGACCGTGAATGCGGTCGGTAGAGGTCAATACCTCCTGAATAACGGTGCGCTGGCGCTCGTTCAAAAAGTCGCGGGTCTCGGACTGCGCCTTGGCCTGTTCGTGAGACATGATCGGTTCGGCGGCTCTCTGCCCACTAAGCACATAGGCAACGTTTGCCTTTTCGGTGGCAATCGTTTCGGGCGTAGTGAAGCTGCGTCCGCTATCGTGCTTCCGGCCATCAACCTCAATGAATCGCCCACTCTGGCGCTGCTCGTCGAACTCGGAGCGAACCTGCTGAAAGCTGGCATCGCCCATGCCACGGCGGAGAGCGTCGCGCATCAGGGTTCGCTCATCGTTCACGGATTCGCGCTCGTAGAGGCTGTCGCGGGAGTAGGCAACGGCTTCTCTGGCCGTCGCCGCTCCCTGAAGCTGAACCTGCTGGCCTCTGGCTCTGGCTTCGGCAACGACATTTTCAGGCTGGCTGCCGAATCTCGCGGCCATCTCTTTGTGTGAGGCAAGAACCTCCTGTTTGGTGAGGCGCAATTTTTTGTCTCTGGTCTGGTGAGCGGCAATCTGCGCGGCTCTGGCGGTGTCGTTCAGACCTTGCTCCTCAAGGCGTTCCTCGATCTGCTGGCGGCGCGGGCTGCTGGCTTCGATATATTCAGCGGAGTAACCCTTAATCTCAGGCGCTCCGCTCTTGCCGGTCTCGATCTCGTAGCCAAGGCGCTTCGCCGCGTACATGAGCTGCGACTGGTAGACGGCGGTGGCGTAGCTCTGCGCCTCGTAGAACGCTCTCGGCTGGATGGCTCGGGTTGTGCCGTCTGGAAGCTGAGTCGCATTGAAGATGACGCAATGGGTATGAAGCTGCGGTGCGGCGTAGTCATCTACAGGACGGGCGGTATCGTGCTCGAAGGTAGCGGCAACGAATCTGCCGGTGGTCACGGCGGCGTGGTTGCCGCCGATCCGCGCCTGCGTGTACCGCTCCAACTCTGTGAGCGCGGTGACAACGGCGGCGCGGTGGGCCTCCATCAACCGTTCATCGCCTCCTACAAGCGCGGTGAGCGAGACGGATTTGGGAGCGGAGAAGGTCGCGTCCCATCCGGCGCGATGCTCGACGGATTTCACCGTCTCGCCCGTAGCAGTGGTGTATTCCTTCTTTTCGACGTGCCGAACCATCTGCTCGCCGGTGGCGGGATTGATACCATCGGCGAGCTTGGCAAAGTCCTCCTCTGTAACCGCGCCGGTCAGACCTATCGCAGAGGCAAGCTGTCCCTGCCACTGTCCGAGCGTCTGATTGCCCTGACTGTAGTATTTCGAGGTCTCAGAGGCGAACTCCTCCTTGTGGTAGTTCTTCACCTGACCGGCGTTCAGAGGTTTGGATATATTGAGCATCTTCAGACCTCGCTTCAATACAGGACTTCAGGGGGATTCTGCTGGGCGGCGTTCGCCACGTCGTTGTTTTGCTGTTCAGCCGCGTTATCGGCGCTGGCGTCCTCCGTGCCGGTATCCTTCGGCTGCCCACTATCGTCCGGTTTGGGTTCAGGTACAGATTCAGAGCCTGTAGCTTCTGGCGGCGTCTCCGGTTCCGGTTCAGGCTTCGGGGTCTCCGGCTGTGTTTCGGCCTGTTTCGCAGGTTTGACGGGCCGGATAGGTTCAAGCGTCTTGCGGTCAAAGGACAACTCGTTCCCCTCCCATTTCCGCTCGATGAATCCCTCAACGGTAGTCGGAAGCGGCGGGTAGTAGTCGAACGCAAAGCGCGTGACGTAGTTGCCGAACTTCATGTAGGCGTGTTTGTCCGGCAAGCCCTCGATCTGTGATTCCGTCACCAGATGGCGCGGCGGAACCTGTTCCAGCATGAAGTTCTTGCTGCTCCGGGTTCCATCGAACTTGGTCTCTCTGAGCCGTTCGACTTCGACCTTTCCGATGGTGTCGGCTATCCACAGAGCCGCCTTCGGTTCGCCGGTCTTCATAAAGATTTTGGTTCCGGCCTGTGACAGAATGGCCTCGGCCAGATGGCCGTACAGAGTTTCAAGCTGGCTCTTGCCCTGAAAGCCGATAAGCAGCGGGTTCCTGCTCTTGCGGCTCTCGGTGATGGCGGTATGGAACTGCGGTAGCTTCTGAAGACTGGCAAGCTCGTCAATGACGAACCACACTTTTTTCTGGTGCTGCTCAGGAACGCTCATCAGGTTCAGGATCAGAAGGTCGATCCAGAGCGATTGCAACGGACGAAGCAACTCGCGCTGCCGGGGATGGCTGGTAATAAAAATCCATCCGGGGCGTTCCTCGGCCCAATCGGTCGCGTTCCACGACTTCGGAGTCGAATCTTTGAGCGGCAAGAGCCTCAGACAATCGGCAACCATGCTGAGAGAAGACAGAACGCCTGCCCGCTGCGGCCCGGCCTTCTGGCTGACAAACTGTTCCATCTCGGTTCGGGCAACAAGCTCGTCGATCACGGCCTCGTCAGCCATCCATTCGGCTAACTGGTGCGGCGTAGGACCGGACTTCAGCATGTGGGCAAAGATTTTGCGCGGAGTTCTATAGAAGAATTCATCCTTGCCGCTGTTGTCCGGCTGGTACAGGCTTGTGGCGATAGTCACGGCGTCAGAGTTGCGCTTCATCTCCTCGGCTGGTCCCCAATAGGGACAGCGAACGTCCAGAGGATTGAGGATGATGTCGCCGCGCCTCTCGTTGTAGAACTGCTGCACAAAGAAGCAGCCTGGATCATAGACGATAGCGGAATCGCCACGGTCCCGAACCTGCCGCAAGACTTGAACGATCAAGGTTGATTTTCCGGTTCCGGTATCACCGGCGATCTGGATGTGATGCGCTTCCTTCTCGCGGGGAATCCGCAAAAGTCCTCTCATGCCGATGGCTTTGAAGCCCAGTCCATCGCCTTTAACCTTGCGGTTGAACAGCCGGGGCGTAAGCTCTTCCGGTCCGCTCAGAAGGCGGCCATACTTCAGAAGTTTTTCGCGCTTAATGTCGGCGGGAATGGCCCACGCGAGTAACCCCGCAAGGGTTAAGAGCGTGGCAAGGATCGAGAAGCGGAACATGCCAAAGATGCCCGCGCCGTCAAAGTAGAGTGTTCCCATCCAACGGTGAAGTGAGCCGTCCTCGTACCGAATCGACGGGCCTCTGAGAACGGTCGTGTATCCCTTACTCTGTGCCAGAGCAGATAGCTCCGTGGATTGGTTTACGAGGTCGCTAGGCAAAGCAAGGCGCGGCTTGTTTTTGCCTCCGGCTATATAGATGAGACGGTAATCGCCGTGCATTTTGAGGTACGCGCCGATGCCGGAACGGATGTAGTCGGTCCAGTAGGACCGCTGCATCACGGTCATTACCACGTTGATCTGTAGGAACACGAAGACGGCGGCCATCAATGCCGTCAACAGGAATGCCGTGAGCTTGTAGATCGGCGCTCTCGGCGGGAAATAGATTCGTTCTCTTCGACCCCATTGAAAGGCCATCGGTTACTCCTCCTTACTGGCTGATTGGGCGTACTCTTCCATCGTTTTCACGGCTTTCTGGTGCTTATCCTGCCGCATGGAAGTTGCTGACCTGGCGATGGTGTCCTGAGCTACGCCTGACTTCAGAGCTACCATTTGCAGGAGCGATAGAATCGCGTTCCTGCTGTAAACAA
>WQYS01000224.1 GCA_009781125.1 Acidobacteriaceae bacterium
GACGCCGATGAACACTTCCGCGCTCAACTGGGGGACGCGCGCGAAGCGATGGTTCATGCGGCGCGGCGGCGACTGCGTCCTATCGTGATGACAGCGACCGCGACCATCTGCGGAATGCTGCCGTTGGCCTTTGCCATTGGTTCGGGCTCACAGATGTTGCAGCCGCTGGCCATCGCGGTTATTGGCGGGCTGATCATCTCGATGGTGCTCAGCCTGATCGTCACGCCGGTGGTCTACTATCTGTTAGCAGACCACCGCCAGACGCGGTTGATGATGCAGAGTAATGACCAGGTGGCCGAAGAGAAGATGTAGTTGTGTCTCGCTTATCGAGAAACAACCAGAATAGAGAAGCTGCCGGGAATGATTGCCGGGCGCGGGCGCGGCGACGATGCAGTCGGCGCAGGAGCCGGGCCATATTGAGCATACGCAAGATATATCTTGCCCGTGACCGGATCGAGCGTCATGGTGCGCGCGCCCTTTTCCGTCTTCAGGGATTGGATCGTCGGGTATGACGTGCCGCTGGCATCAACGACACTGAGCGTAGCATCGCCGCCGTTGGAAGAGAAGGCCAGCTTGTGTTTCGCGTCGTAGCCTGCCGCATCCGGTGAGCCTCCAATCGCCGGTGTGGCAAGCGACTTGCCCGTAACGGCGCTGGTCACGGCCATTTTGCCGCCGTCGCAGACAGAGAAGAGCCGCTGTCCGGCATGGTCAAAAGCCAGTCCGGAGGGTGATTCGCAGCCAGCAAGCGGCCACACGGTTACAACCTGACGAGTCTTCGCATCCAGCCTGGCGATGGAATTTTTGTCCTCGATATTCACGAAGACCGTGCCTTTGCCGTCGGCAACAGGAAACTCAGGCTTGCCGGGCAGCGGAATGGTTGTGACTACGGTTCGCGTCACCGGATCGATGACGGAGACATTCCGGCTGCGCCCGTTGAAGGCCCACACCGTGCGGGTGAAAGGTTCGTACAAGATGCCGTCTGGATTGGTTCCCGCCGCGATGGTAGCCAGCTTTTCCAGCGTGGCCCGGTCGAAGACAACCACGGCATTTCCCGCGCCGTCGCTGATGTATCCGGTCTTGCCGTTGGGATCCAGGGCGATGCCGTGCGTGCTCTTCATGCCGGTGACCGCGCCTACCGGCTTGCCTGTCTGCGTGTCTACGGCCTCGACGCGCGAGTTATGCGCAATATAGAGCCGATGAGCAGGGCCGTCCGCCAGCAGATAATCCCAGCCTCCCTCGCCGCCGATGGTCCAGTGATCGGCTACATGGTAGGGGCCTTGCTGCGCCGTTGTGATTTGAGGGAGCAACGATAGTACGGCGGCTGCTGCCAGATGCGAGTAAATGCGAAGAAGGCGCGAAGGCATTGTGTCACTACTCCAAATTTAATCTCGGCAGGTCATCAGAATATCGCTGCCAGTAGCAATAGTTTCCTACAGTTGTATTAAACCAGGCTGAATTTAGTCTGGTGATTTCCGGAGCCGGGTGCAACCGGTGCTTCAACCCGAGGAAGTCTCACCTCGACCAGAGTTCCCGCGCCGGGCGTGCTCGCAAGCGTGATGCTGCCGCCGGCGCCTTCGCAGATCGCCTTGCAGATCGCCAGTCCCAGGCCGGTGCTTCCGCTTCGCCTGTCGCGCGCCGCGTCGCCGCGATAGAACGGCTCGAAGACATGCGGCAAGTCCTCGGGCGCGATGCCGTCGCCTTCGTCTTGCACCTTAAGGCTGACCTGCTTATCTTCGGTTGCAAGTGTGATTTGAACGGCAGAATCCGGTCTGCTGTGCAAAAGCGCGTTATGCAGCAGGTTGGTGATGAGAACCATGCAATCGTTTGCGTCGAGAGCAACGGCGGCAGGCGCTGTATCGAGATGCACCTCTACCCGCGACAACTCGGCCAGCGCCGCCAGGTGTTGTATGCTTTCTCTCGCACAGAGAGCCGCATCGGCGCTCGGCGGAGGACTCTGAGCCGTTGCAGACTCGACTCGTGCCAGGGTGAGAATTCGCTGCACCGTCTCTTCGACCCGGATGCAGTCAGCGAGACAGCCCTCCAGGCCTTGTTGATACTCCTCTGCCGTGCGCTCGCGCATGGCGAGCAGTTGAAGCGACGATTTGGCAACAGCAATATCTGTCTTCAGTTCATGAGCGGCGTTGCTGGTAAATCGTTTTTGCTGCGAGAACGCCTCCTGCAACCGCTCGAGCGCGGTCTCAAGAGCACCGGCCAGCGGCGCAAGCTCCCGGGTCTCGTGCGCTCGCTCCGGAGCGCGAAAGCTCCACTGCTGGGCCGAGATGCGCCCGGCCTCTTCGGCAAGCTGCTGTAGCGGCTTCAGTCCGCGGCGCAGACTCCATGCCATCGCGGCTCCTGTTGCGGCCAGCAGTAGGAGTGTCACAACCGCAAAGAGTCTCACAGTCCTCTCCACCTGCTCCCAGACCCTGTGCGTCGAGGCTCCATAGATGATGCGAATGGAATGGGTGACTCCGCCATCCTTCGCGCCTGGATCGACCACGCGGACTCCGTGAATGACGATAAAGCGATAGCGTTTGCCATCAATCGTAGCGGGAAAGACTCCATTATGCCCGGCTCGCTGGAGTCCACTCTGCACCTGCTGCTCAGGCCACTGCGCCGATCTTCCCAGCGTCTGCCCGAGTTCATCGACTTCGTAGAAATCGCCCTTTGGAACATGAATGCCGGCCATGTCGAGGATGACGCTATCGGCGGCATCGTCGGCGTCCTGAACCGCTCCGAGCACAGCATAAGCGCGTCCGCGTAGCAGGATGTCGAAGGCGCGCAGATGGACATGAGTTTCGTAGAGAGCAACCACCGCGATCAAGACCAGCGCGGAAAAAAACTCCAGCAGCAGAACGATGGCGATCAGCCTGCGCGTGATGGACTTATTAGCCTTGTTGGGCCGAGTCTTCATGGCGCCGCCTCCTGCGCGCACAGACGATAGCCGCGATGGCGCAGGGTTTCGATCAGGGCGGCGCTGCCGTCGGCGTCGAGCTTGCGGCGAAGGTTAGAGACGTGCGCTTCGATTACGTTGGAGTGGTGCTGCCAGTTGAAGTCGTAGAGATGCTCCAGCAGCTCCTGCTTGGAGACGATGGCGCGGGGCCGGTGCATCATGTACTCCAGGATGCGGTACTCCGTGGGCGAGAGGTCCAGCGTCCTGCCGTTTCGCTTGACGGTCTGCTCCAGCGTGTTGAGCTCGACATCGGAGAGCTGAAGAATGGAGGTCGCAGCGCCCTTGCCGCGGCGGATCAGCGCCTTGACGCGAGCCATCAGCTCGCCCAGGTCGAAGGGCTTGCTGAGATAGTCATCGGCGCCGTGGTTCAGCAGCTCGATGATGGACTCGCTGCCCTCCTGCGCCGTCAGCACCAGCACGGGCGTTATATTGCCGTCGGCCCGCAGCCGCTTCAGAAGCGAGAGCCCGCTCTGCCCGGGAAGCATCAGGTCAAGGATCAGCAGGTCGTAGCAGCCCTGCCGCGCCATCTGCCCTCCGTCGATGCCATCCTGCGCATGATCGACGGCAAAGCCGCTGCCCTCGCGCAGCGCGCGCGCAAGATTCTCCGCCAGCCTGAACTCGTCCTCGACGATAAGAACACGCATACCTCTTCCAGTATGCAACTCTAGGCTTAATCGTTGCTGAATATCACGATTCTTCGTGATACTCTGGGTGCCCCACTCATACCGCTGTTTTATCGCGGCATGGGTGGGGTTTGGCATGAGCGGGGCACCAAGTCTCACCTCGCCGGAGGCGCCTGATGAATCTTGCCGTCTGCCGTTCGGTGATTATTCTGTTGTTTGTATGGCAGGGAACTGCTTCTGCCCAGACAACCGCTTCCGAAGCAGATAAGGCGAAGCTGCTCCGTTACATCAGCGACTCATGGGATACGTTGTCGCGCTCGACGACGGATTGCAACTCTCTGGTTGATCCCAAGGTGACGGAGCCAGCCGTGCTCTATCTTCCTCAAGGGATGGTGGAGCCTCCTGAGGTGGAATCCTTGCCCCGGCGATGCAAGGTCGAAGTGCACAGGCTTCCGCGCAAGATTCGCCGCCTGGGCGACGTGATGCCTTCAGAGGTTCCCGGCCATGGCCTGCTTTATCTGCCCAATCCCTACGTCGTTCCCGGCGGGCGATTCAACGAGATGTATGGGTGGGACAGCTACTTCATCGTTCTCGGCCTGGTGGTCGATGGGCGTGCCGAGCTTGCTCGCGGCATGATCGAGAACTTCTTCTTTGAGATCGAAAACTATGGCTCCATCCTGAACGCCAATCGCACCTACTATCTCACGCGCTCGCAGCCGCCCTTTCTTACTTCGATGATTCGCGAGGTCTACGAGCATCCCGGCAAGACGCGCATCTCCAAAGCATGGCTGGCCCGGGCCTACGATTATGCGAAGCGTGACTATGACGTCTGGGTGACCGCTCCGCATGTGGCGGGCGCGACCGGCCTCGCCCGCTATTCTGACGTTGGCGAGGGGCCTGTGCCGGAGATGGCCGACGACAGCACCTACTATCCTGACGTCATCCGCTGGCTGCTCGCGCATCCGTCCGTGCAGACAGACTTTCTGGTTGAAGCGCCAGAGAATCCAACTCCCGAGCAGATCACTGAGCTTGTGCGAACAAGCTGCGATATTGCGGCGTCGAAGGTCTGCGCTAACGCTTATGCGGATGGCCATCGTCTAAGCGCAGCCTTTTACCGTGGCGACCGCGCTATGCGCGAATCCGGCTTCGATACCAGTTTTCGCTTTGGCCCGTTCAGCGGCTCGACGGATGACTACGCGCCGGTCTGCCTGAACAGCCTTCTATACAAGTACGAACTCGACATGGCTCACTTTGCTGCGCTGTTGGACCGCGCGAACGAAGCCGCCGAATGGTGCAGCCGCGCTGCTCATCGGCGTGCTGCTATGAATAAGTACCTTTGGGATGCCGCTCGCGGCGTGTTCTACGATTACGACTTCAC
>WQYS01000225.1 GCA_009781125.1 Acidobacteriaceae bacterium
GCCGGAGCTGCTGTCGATTCTGAATCTCGACATGCATCGAGTTGTCGAGCCAGGCGTTTACGACCTGATGGTGGGGGCGAGTTCAGACAAGACTACGAAAACCACTCTGACCGTAACCGGGGCAGCGCATGGCGGAGGTGTGCATTCGCGCGCTGAACTATACCAAAGGTGACGTAAATCGCATCGGAGCCTGCTTTGCCGTACCCACGGAGCTGAAGGTGCGCGAAAGCACGGCGCCCCCACCGAACCACGAATGAGACGCTCTGGCCGCCCATGCAGAAGATTCTCGGCATAGGAATTCACGCCGGATTTACAGGATTCGCGAGACTTATCATCCTGCTCTATTTCGTGGCCACCATCGCCATCGGCTGGCTGGCGCGGCGAAAGGGTTTGAGCGCAAACTCTTACCTGAACGCGAGCCGCTCGCTGCCGCTGTGGATCGTGGTGCCGGCCTATGTGGCAGCCAACTGCGGTCGACGGGCACTACTTTCACAACGAATATCGGCTCCCAGAGCTACGGCGTGGGCAGTGCGAACGATGGGGGAATAGATCCTACGACGCTGGGAACGGGCAATAAACTCAACGGCAATGCGATGTTCAACTCTCCTCTCAACGGCGATTTCAGCTTGCAGACGGGCTGCCCGGCGCTGGGAAGCGGCACGGCGGAGCCATGGACGACGGCCTCGCCCGTCAACATGGGGCAGTGGCAGAAGTAGGACGTTGTTTTGCAGCAAACGTGCGGGGGGCGTGCAGCGCCTTCTGCGCGTTACATCGCATTTGGGTCAATTATGTGCTTGTATTTGGACTCAGCGATGATCGGTGCGTGGTATGCTCGATCAAGATAGCACAGAAAAAGTCAGAGGATGCGATGAGCAGTTCAGAATCACCTTCCACTCGCCTGGAAGGTCAACTGAGTAAGGTAAGATCAGGGAAAAAATGGAACAAGAGAAGTTAGCAAGAGAAGCAGGCGGTTCGTTAGGGCGTATCTGTAGCGAGTTTCAACTCAGCAGGCGAGCGTTCGTTCGCGCGCTTGGGGCCGTGTCAGCGGCTGGGATGCTGGGTTCCGTGAAGGCGCTGGCAGCGGCCGGCAACGCTTATTTCGTGGTTGTCAACCACTGGCATCAGTGCGGTGTGGGATGGTTCTTCCGTGAAGGCGTGGTCGGAGATAAACGCTATCAGCACGCCTTCTCTATCTTCTATGGCATCCAGCAATCGATCGAAGCCATGCGCAGAAATCCTTCGGTGGTGACCTGCCTGGAGTTCGACTCGCACGCCTTCGAGGCCATTCAGGAAGAAGATCCGCAGTTCGTCCGCGAGGTTCTGAATCCTCTTGTGGCGTCGGGACGCATCGATGTCGTGGGGGGAAGCTATGCGCAGCCGTATGGCCAACTGATAGGCTGGCAGGCCAACGTGCGCCAGTTCGTGGAAGGCCGCAAGACCGGGCGCGAAATACTGCACAAGGAGATTGATACATTCCTCTCCGAAGAGCTTAGCTTCCATCCGCAGATGCCGCAGCTGCTCAAGCTGTGCGGTTTTAAGTCGGCGTCGTTGCAGGTTGAAAACAACGGCTCGTTGCCGACGATCGATAAAGCGATCATCAACTGGCAGGGTCTCGACAAGAGCACGATCCCTACGATTCCTACGAACCCATGGATGATCATCATTGATAAACAATACAAGTCCCTGGCTCCCTACCTCGACCCGCAAGCGAAGGAGCAGGGCGCACTGCTGATGATCTGGCATGAGATATGGCCTCCAGGCGTGGACTGGGGTTCGTCCTATATGCCGTTTGACGAAGGCTTCCAGTCGCTCGAACACGAGGGCGCTACTTCCATCGGACTCAGCGAATACCTGAACCGGCGAATCAAAGAACCTATTGCTGACACGAAATATTTTGCGATGGAGGACGCCGGGTCAACCTTCGGATGGCCAGAAGATAAGGGGCTGCTATGGGAACACATCGGTGGCTGGGGATACGAAGGGGACGCTCTGCTCAAGGAGAACCGTCGCGTCGAACACCAGATGCATGCTGCCGAACTTCTGCTGTCGCTTGCGCCCGACGCGCAGCGCGCAGGCAAAATGGATAGTCTGTGGAAGAAGCTGATGATGACTCAGAACCATGATTGTCTCATCGTGAGCGGGTATCCGGCTGCCTATCAAAACATTCTTGCCACCAATCTTCAAGTAACAAAGGCTCTGATTGCCGAAATAGATGTCGAGCTGTTGAAGCTGCGCACGGCCGTTCTTGAAAAGATGGCGAAGGCTGCTGGCTCCGGAAAAAGCGTTGAGGTCGTGTGTCAGAACACGTCCAGCGTTTCCGTTCGCCAGCCGGTCGTCGTCGAGTTCGCCGCGGAAGAGGCTGCCGGATACGCATTGGAATGCGGCGATGAGAAGGTAGAGCTGCAACGCATCGCTCCGCCATATGCAAACTCTCCGGCTACCTGGGTGGGAGTTGCCGAGCTGCCGTCTTGCGGCATGAAAGCGTACAGCCTTCGCAAGAGCACGGCCCAGCCTGCGAAGCCCGTTTCGACGGCCACGAATATAAGTAACAAGTATTACTCGGTCGAGTGGGATGCGGCGCGCAAAGGATTCTCGATCCTGGACCGCGAGAAGAACCGCTCGATTCTGTTCCGTCCATTTACGGGAGACATCACTCATCTCAATGAGACATTCTGGGCATCTCCGAATGTGAATGAGAAGTTCCGGGCAAAGAACTTTGGCGAAGTTTCATACGCCAGCAAGGTTGAGTCCGTTGGTCCCGTGTATCAGGCGATTTCGATTCGCGGCGATATTCTGACGCAAAACACCACGGACGAGCCGGCGGCGTGGGCATCGGCGCGCGTGGTTCTGTACGAGGGACTCAAGCGCATTGACTTCTTCGCCGAGTTGTATACCAATCCGCAGATGGGATTTCTGACTCTGGCAGAGTTCGAGCTGGCGCAGGACGGATTCAAAGCATCGTGTGATTTTCCGTTTGGCGAGGAAGAGGCTCGCAAGGAGCAGTTTCCAGCGCTGAGTTATGTGAGGCTTCACACACCTGAGTTTGCGGTTGTTTTAGCGCACGGAGGCACGCAGCAGTTCTTCATCGAGAAGAAGGCCGGGAGCACCTTGCTGAAGAATATGATTGGACGCGAGACGATGAAAGGCTCCTATCAATGGCAATGGTCGATGACGACGGGAACCTCCTTCACGCCGGAGCAGAGCTATCGATTTGCAGAGGGATTCCGCGCACCGGTGGTGCAGAAGCATTCGGGACAGATTGCGCGGAGTTACTCCTGGCTCGCGACGAGCAACCCGGCGCTGGTGGTCTTCCGGCTGAACGCAGCATCGGACAAGGTCACGATCTGGCTGATGAACTACTCCGGCGCGGCCAGCAGTGGCAAGCTCCTGCTGGCAGACGCAGTGAAGTCGTGCCGCCGTGTCGATTTCGAGGGAAGAGTTCTGGAGGGGAAAAAAGCGATTTTGTCCGGGAGCGGCAAACAAATAGAGTTAGAACTATTGCCATGGGAGATGGCCTCGCTGGAACTTACCCGTGTATGAGAACTTAATTCGATTCGATTGAATTATGGGATGACCAAAAGGATGGAGATCAATCAATGACATCAAAACAGCGAATGGTTGCTGCACTGAGCGGGAAGATGCCTGACCGGCTCCCTGTGACTACGCATCACATCATGCCTTACTTTCTTGACCACAGTCTGAACGGCATGAAGGAAGACGCCTTCTGGGATGCATTCGGCCTGGACGCCATTCGCTGGTCGGTGCCACACAAACCCGCGCCGGGATCGAAGGACTACGCCGATCCCTTGCAGGGGTCTCTCGGGTTTCTGGAGAGCCGCCGGGTGTCGAACGATAACTGGTGCATCTTTTCCGAGGACATCTCCGGCGCAGGCCGCAAGCTGACGCGCTACCGCTTCGTGACGCCGCGCGGCGAGCTGACCATGGTCGTCGAGGACGCCGATTACACAGCGTGGGTCACCGAGCCGCTCATCAAGAACAAGCGCGATATCGATCTCATAGCCGACTACGTGACCTCGCCGGTCTGTGATGTGGACGCGCTGAACCAGGTAGTGGACGACTTTGGCGAACGCGGCCTGGTGCGCGGCCACATCTGCTGCTTCGATGTCTTTGGCCAGCCGGGCTGTTGGCAGGACGCCTGCTGTCTGGTGGGAACGGAGAAGATCATTCTTGAGGCTGCCGACGACCCCGAGTGGGTGTGCGAACTGCTCGGAATTCTACAGCGCCGGAAGCTGAACTTTATCCGCTCGCTGAAGGGCGCGCGCTACGACGTGCTGGAGTTCGGCGGCGGAGACGCTTCGGCCAGCGTCATCTCGCCGCGGCTGTTTGACCGCTTCGTCGCGCCATTTGACGCTCCGCTGATTGCCGCCGCGCACGAGGCCGGACAACGGATCGTCTATCATCTGTGCGGAAAGATTATGTCCATGCTCAGCCGCGCCATCGAGATGAAGCCGGATGCCATCGAGACCTTCACGCCGGAGGGCATGGGCGGAGATGCCGATCTGAAGAAGGCTCACGCCATGATTGACGGCAAGGTGTGCATGATCGGCGGGTTCGATCAGTTGCATTTCTTTACAGGATGCGACGCGGCCACGACGCGCGCCGAGGTGAGGCGCTGCTTCGAGGAGGCGGGCGCTGGCGGGCGATTCATCCTGGCGCCGTCGGACCATTTCTTCGATGCGCGCGAGGACCTGCTTCACGCATTTGCCGAAGAAGCGGCCTCTTGCGCCTACTGACAGGTCAATAAACGGACCTCGGCGGCCCTAAATGAGCGGGGAGGCGCGCAGCAGCGCCTCCGCCAACCTCACCCTAGACCTCACGGTTGGCGAATAGCCGTATGGCCATGCGCTCTCATTGACTTAGCGCAA
>WQYS01000226.1 GCA_009781125.1 Acidobacteriaceae bacterium
AGCGCTCCGGGAGCCGACGACGATCCGGAAGAAGAGGTCTGCGACAACTGCGGACGCACCATGGTGCTGCGCAACGGCCCCTGGGGACCGTTCATGGCGTGCCCTGGTTACAACGAGGATCCGCCCTGCAAGACCATCCGCAAGCTGCATCAGAAGGTGCAGCAGAAGCCGCCCACGCAGTTGGAGGAGTCGTGCCCGAAGTGCGGCAAGCCGCTGCTGCTGCGCAATGGGCAGTACGGCGAGTTCATCAGTTGCAGCGGCTATCCCAAGTGCAAGTACATCAAGCAGGATCTGCTCGACGTGAAGTGCCCCAAGGATGGCGGCGATATCGCGGTACGGAAGACCCGGCGCGGAGACGTCTTCTACGGATGTACGAACTATCCCAAGTGCGACTTCGCCTCCAATCAGAAGCTGATTGCCGAGCTATGTCCGAAGTGCGGGAGCGTCTACCTGCTTGAGGTCTCGAACAGCAAGGGAACGTTCTGGGTTTGCCCGAACAATCACGAGGCCCTGCCGAAGCGAAGGAAGAAGAACGCTGAGGAGGCTCCAGTGGCAACGACGTGTACATATCAGAAGAAGGTCGGGGAGCCAGAGCCGAAGAGCGCAAAGGAACTAAAGGAACTGAAGCGGCCCGATCCCGAGCGGACGCGGCCAGTCGTTGAAAAAGTAGCCTAGTCAATAAGACCAGCAAGGAGAAAGTATGGCATCGAACGCAGACGCAGAGATCATGCTGAAACTCTACCAGTTGCGGCAGGAGGAGACCTTGCGCAAGGCCCGCAGGTTCGTGGCCTTCGAGTTCAATCCGAAGACCTTTGAGGAGTTGAGGGCGGTTTCGGCGAATACGGCTGCGCCTGAGAATGCCTGGTGGCGGCAGGCCATCAGCTACTGGGAGATGGCCGCTTCGCTGGTTCTGCGCGGCGCCGTCGATGCCGACCTGTTTCTGGATTCGGCCGGCGAGGGAGTCCTGATCTACGCCAAGTTCCATTGCTGCCACGCGGAGCTGGAAAAAACATCGGGAAGACCCTTTATGCGGCATACGGCGCAACTGGTTGCGAAGTATCCGGCGGCGCAGCAGATGTTCGAGGCGTTCAGCAAGAGGTTCGGCACGGCGCTGCTCGAATAAGCAGAACTGATTGGCCACGTCGAAATGCCGCAGGAGAGCTGAGGCAATCCTTCGTTCAGGCGCAATTATTTGGGTTTTTGCACAGGTTCTGTTACAACTGTAGACAGAACAACGAGGTCTTTGAGGCCTCGGCTTTAGCCATGACGGTGGGCTGGCTTGCCGTAAGTTGTTGAAAAGAAGGAACTAGAGATGGCTAAAGCAGTATGGAACGGTCAGGTTCTGGCCGAGAGCGAGACCTTCGAGACGGTCGAGGGCAACGTTTACTTTCCCGACGAGACCGTCAAGCGGGAGTTCCTGAGACCAAGTTCAACGACCTCCAGTTGCCCCTGGAAGGGTCAGGCGCGTTACTACACAGTAGTGGTCGATGGCCAGGAGAACCAGGACGCGGCATGGTACTACCCCGATCCCAAACCTGCGGCGCGCACCGTAAAACACCACATCGCCTTCTGGCGCGGAGTTGAGATTACGAAGTAGCTGCACATACAGGAACGCCAAGCCCTCGGGCTTGGCGTATCCGCTTGGAACGGCTGTACTTCCGGATGTCTACTTCTGGAGGGTGCGAATGTAGGCCACGACTTCCTTGATCTGGGAGTCGGAGAGCTTGGAGGCATAGCCCGGCATCTTTCCTTTGCCCTTCTTGGTAGTGTCAAAGATGGCCGCATCCGAGAGCGCCATCTGGTCGGGCGCCTTGAAGGGGTGGACCTTCATCGACTTGCCCGCGCCGGAATCCGCCGCGCCAGTAGCGCCGTGGCACATGGCGCAATGCTTCTTGTAGAGGTCGCCTGCGCTCTGCGCCATCGCCAGCGAAGCCGAGGAAACCAGCGCGAGAACTGCACCGGCGAGTCTGATCTTATTCATCTGTTCAATCTCCTTAATTGCGCGCGCCTAGAAGGCGTAGCGCATGGCAATGGTTGCGTTATTGGCGTGGAAGTTGCGCGGCAGAACCAGTCCCTGATAGCCCTGTTCGCCGTATCCGTAGTAGTTCCAGTCAGCCTTGAGGGTCCACTCGGGATGGATCTGCCAGGCAATGTTGAAATACGGCGTCTGGAACTTCGACTGCAGCGTGCCCGGAACCTGGCGCGGATTGAACTGCATCTGCGCGCCATCGATGGAGTTCACGTGATAGCCGATGGCCGTGTGCACAACCTTGATGGGGCTCCAACTGAAGTCGATGTTCCCTGAGTGCGTGGGAGTGTCGAAGTAGCTGTTGCCGAACTGGTTGTTGGCCGTGCTGCACCCGGTTCCGTCGGGAAGCGTAGACGCGACGCCGGTGCCCAGGCTGTAGCAGATGCCCGACACCGAGTAGACGTCGCTGTATCCGTAGCCGAGATCGATGGCCCAGTGCTCGTTGGGAGCCACGGAGCCGAAGAAGGTAAAGCTGCGGTTGTGGTCAAGATGATTGACCAGGAAGATGTTGTTTCTGTGCTCCAGGTCGAAGAAGGTTCCGCCGATCGTAGCCCACGCCTTCGGCCTGTAGGTCGAGCGCAGTGTGTAACGCTGGGTCTGGCGCGGGCTGACCTGGGTGTAGGCGTTGTTGGCGTAGCCGAGTTCGATGCTGCCGTTGACCTTCCACGCCCTGGTCGGCTGCAAGGCGGCGCTCAGAATGCCCGTATTCTCATGAATGCTGAGGTTGGTGTCGGCATCGGTTCCGGCGTGCGATGCGTTGCCGCCCGAGCGGATGATCTCGCGCGCGCGGTAGCGCCACCCGAGCGAGATGCTGGCCGCAGGTGATATCTGGTATGCGCCGGTCAGCGTGTTGATGTTCGTCTTCTGCGCCAGATACATCCCGCTTGCGGCAGCCGTGGTGGTTGTCGCGTCCTGGCTCGTGGCCGAGCAGGGCGCCGAGCCAGGGGCCGCAAACATGCTGAGTCCGCACTGGGCCTGCATCACCAGAGCTCCAATCGAGGAGGGCTGGCGGAAGTTCCAGAAGTCGTACTGGTCCGAAGCGCTGAACTTGCGTGAAATTTGATAGGTCGCGCCGATGTCGCCGGCGACGCTGATCCGCTTGGCGGTCGCGCCCGCGTCCGGGAAGGTGGTGATCTGCGTCCGCTGCTGCCCGGTGGCAGCGGCAGGGTTCGTCACCGCAGCGGACAGTCCGTTGAACTGCTCCAGATAGTCAGGGGCGTTCATGTTGGCCCCGGTGTAGCGGAAGCGCCCGTTGAAGGCGAGGTTCTTGAAGTGCGAGCTCTGGAAGCGAAGCTCTTCGGTGGGGAAGATAGCCCGCGTCGGCGCGGCGCGTCTGTAGGAGAGCGCTCCGGAGCAGGCCTCGTTGAGGATGGGCGGATTGCCCGGCGTGATGGCATTCACGCCAGCGCCGCAATTGATCGCAGCCTGGCCGTCGAAGCCGAACTGCACCGGCGTGCCGTTAGACAACTGGAACCCTCCCAGCGGATTGCCGAACGGCGGCAGTGAGAGAAACGTATTGTTTTTGGCGTGGGTGACGATCTGTTCGTAGGTAATCAGAGTTCCCCGCACCGGCTTCCAGTCCACCGCGGCCAGCCAGTTGTCGGTGCTGATGCGGTTGTTCGAGTACAGAAACATGTGGGGCGATACCGGTTCCAGCGTGGTTCCCGACCATCCCTCGATGTCGTTCGACGAGTATCCAAGGCGGATGCTGATCTTGTTCAGCGGAAGGATGGTTGCATTCAAGTCCAGCATGCGGCGGACGTTGTTGGCGAAGTTGGGCGAGGTGTTGACCTGGAACACCGGAAAGTTAGGCGCCAGATACAAGGTGTTGTTGTTCGCGTCCACGGCTGGATTCAGCGGATTGCCCAGCAGATTGTAGTTGAAGTACAACTGGCTGCGGCGGAAGGTTCCGTTGAAGTCGTAGAGCTTGCCCTTGGAGGCGCGCAGCGAGGTCATGGCAATGTTGTCGCCGCCGTATCCGAAGCTGTACGTGGACAGGGTATCGAAGAAGGTGTGCCTGCTGCCGGGCACGGCACGCAGGTCGAGCGTGTGTCCCAGAAGACGCGGACCGCTGCTGGCGCCTACCAGAGTGTTGTAAAAATCGATGTTGCCGGAGGTGTTCACCGCGTGGCCGCCGAAGTCGATGGACTGATGCATGGCATATCCATTCTGAATGACGGGCTTCGATGAATCCTGCGCTGGCGCGTTCACGGCCAGCAGCACGAACAGCGCGAGCGAGATGCCATACGCCGTCCGCAACGCGAGCGGGCGGGATTGAGATTCCGGCATCCTGGAACGGCAGATACGTGTCATGACATCCACTCCCTTTACTTGAAGAAATTGTCTGCTGCGTTGGATCCGTGAATCTGCGCGTGGCAGGTCGTACACGAGACGTAAACCCCGGTCAGGCTATGATTCGGCCCCTGGGGCTGCTTGGCGCTGGGAACCCCGGCCGGGTTCGTCGTCGAGTGGCACCGCAGGCAGAGCTGGTTGACACTGGCCACGTTCATCAGGCGCGGATTGGCCGAGCCGTGCGGGGTGTGGCAGCTCAGGCAGCCTTCCTGCTTGACGACAGGATGCTCGTAGACGAACGGACCGGCCGTCTCCAGATGGCACTTGGTGCAGATATCGTTCTGATCGGCGGTCGTCCGCAGCGCCTTGCCCTGGAAGGTTCCGTGAGGATTATGGCAGTCGCTGCACGTCATCAGGCCCTCGTTCACCTTGTGGTGGAAGGGCTGCGAGAACGCGGGCTTCACGTCGCTATGGCAGCTATAGCAGAGCAGAGGCTGCGGCATCTTGAGCAGATGGTCGTCCGTCTTGGCCTCGTGAATGCTGTGGCAACCCAGGCAGC
>WQYS01000227.1 GCA_009781125.1 Acidobacteriaceae bacterium
CAAGGAGCGAGGATCAATCGTGATCCCAAGAGGCAGATTCCCTGTAGGATTTGGGGAAGTGACGATCTCAGTAAGGTCACCGGAATTCCCGATAATGTTGCTATAAAGCTGGTTGGTCGCCCGGTCTGTCACATAGACGAAGCGGGATACCGGAGCGATGGCAATGGCACTGGGACGCACGCCTGCTTTGAAGCCCGTCGCAACCGTCTGCCCGCCCGGACCCGTGATGGAGGTGGCGGGAGTCGGAGTCAAAGCTCCGGTCGAGGGATCCTGATTGAAACCAAGAATCACGCCGCGCGCTGAAGTTGTGTTGGGCGACTCCGAATCGACCACGTAAACAAGGTTGAAGAACCTGCTGGCAGCGATCCCGACAGGATTGTTGCCGACCGGAACCGGCGCCAGCGGCGTTCCCAGGCTGTTGTCGGGGTTGATCGGAAAGATGTCCACGCCGCCCGTCCCCGATGAACCATCCCAATACGTGAAGGTCACATAAAGAAACTTGTTGGCCGAATCGATGGCTATCGAGGTCGGCATGTTCCCGGTCGGGTAGGTGTTCAGCGAGGTAAGCGACCCGTCCCCCATGTGCACCGCGAACTCCTGCACCGTGTTGTCGTCCTGATTGACGACATAGACAAACAGGCCGTCGTTGGTGGTGACCAGCGCGACCGGTTTCGCTCCTGCCGCATACGGTGACCCGGCGGTTTTGACCAGAGCTCCGGTCTGATAGTCCACCTGATAGCCGTTAATGAAGCCCGCTCCCTGAGCGCTCGATGCGGTCACGTAGAGATAGGCCACGGTAAAGTCGCGCCGGCAGGCGGTAAAACCGAAGGCCAGAAACAGCAGCACTGCCATAGCGGCGGCGCGGCGAACGATAAACTTACGGCCCAGCATCTGACCGGCGGCCTTGCGGATTCTCTGACTCCAACTCATGCGTTTCCTTCATCCCGGGAGGCTAACCGGCCACCCGCTAAAAAATATATCCCAACCAAAATGCGCCCCTCGGCCAGCATCCTCTCGGATGCTTACGGCAACGTCCGCACCGAAACGATGCAGGCAGGCAGCGCGCTGCCCGACCAGGGGGTTTTCTGAATCTGAATCACGCTGCCGTCGTTCGGGTTAAGCTGCATTCCCGAGACGTTGCTGCTGAGATTGTTCGACGTGTACATATACACCGCGTGCGTGGGCGAAGCGCTGGTCGGCGCGCCGATGATCGTAACACAGTTGGCGCCCGTGCCGGCCTGCACGCTGGAGGCCGTGGTGGAGACAACCGGCTCGCCACTCGGGCCGAAGGTGAATCCGTTGACTGCGCCTGCTCCCCGGCTCGCCACGAAGAGATACTTGCCGGTCAGATCGATCGCCATGCCCGCAGGGAACGAACCTGTAGGCGCAGTTCCAACCTGAGTGGGAACACCATCGGCGCCGATCGCATAGCCGATGACCTGGCTGGTGGCCTGCTCGGTCACATACAGATGGCCTCCGGAGGCGTCCGCCAGCACGCTGACCGGTGTCTTGCCAACCGTATCGTATCCGGTCGAAGGCACATTCCCGGAGTTGACCGTCACGCCAGCGAGCGGGGTAAGCGGATTCGCAGCCGATGGATCGAACGAAAATCCAAAAAGATTGGCCGTCGTATCCGGATCCTGCAAAACGGCGTAGACGAAATTATCCGGCGTCACCGCAATCGCAACCGGATTGCGTCCCAGAGGAAAGAAGTCTCCCTGCGGAGAGGTCAGCGGAGCTCCCAGCGTGTTGTCCGCGTTGATCGGGAAGATGGTAATCCCGCCCGGGCCGGGGAACGCGGGCGTATACAACTGCGTATTGTCCGGGCCGTTCTGATAGGTGAAGGTCACCAGCAGATACTTGCCGGTCGCATCCAGAGCCGCCGCCGTAGGAAAGCTGCCGGTAACGTTGTAGGTCTTGTTCTGATAGATCTTGCCGTCGGTTCCGATCACGAAGAAGACGACATTGGAGTCGTCGCGGTTCACGACATAGAGGAACCTGGCATCGGGCGTGGCGACGATCGCAATCGTGCCTCTTCCGCCCGCGGGAATCGGCGAATCCGCCAGCGGAGCCAGATTTCCGTTTTGCAGGAATATCTTGTAGCCGTCGATCAGGCCGGACGTAGTCGTTGTAGACGCCGCCATATAGACGTAGCCAATCGAGTGGTTCGCGCCGCACGACGTCAGACCAAGCCCTACGGCCAGAAACAGAATCGCGGCGGCTGCCTTACGGCTCACTTCCCTGAACGTCATGCGCTTCTCTTGCTCCAATGCCAATCTTTTGCCTCACTGCACCGGCATGGCCGGGATCGCTTCTCAGCCTCGCGGACATGCCCGTGCAGACGTTCTCGACTTTAGTTAACAGCGCTGCTGATGGCCAGGCACGTCGCATGTCCCGTGGCCTGGAAGGTGGAGTTATGCTGCAAGCCCGTAAGCTCGCCCGTGCCGTTGTTGATGCGCCTGCCTGTCACCGTTCCATCAAAGTTGTTGGAAACGAACATGTATTGCCTGCTCGGATCCTCTACCGCGCAATAGGGGCCTGCGCCGACCGCATACGGATTGTTCGGGTTGGAGCCCGTGCCGGCGCCTGCGCCAGCCTGAAGCTGGCCGTTAGTGTTGATCGTGAACAGCGAGATCGAGCTGGTGTTCGGGTTCTGGCTATCGGTCGTAAACCCGTTCAGGATATAGAGCCACCTGCTGTTGTTGTCCACCATGGCATACGACGGATTAGCCGTCAGCGGCAGATTGTTCACCGGGCCGCCCGTCACTGTATTCAGCGTGCAGTTCGTGCCTGTCGTGTAGTACAGAATGCGTCCGCCGGGGCTATCGGCTGTGGGAGCCGCGTCGGTAATGTAAACCGGACCGCCGGTCGAATTAATCGAGGTAATGTTGCCTGCGCCGGTCACGATCGGCGAGGTGGTTTGCAGATTAAGCTGGCCGCCCACACCCACTCCATACGGGAAGATGGTCTGGTCCGCGCCGCTCACCGTAAATATACATCCGCCGGCGAGGGCCATCCTGACCGGCTTGGCGCCGACCGGGAAGAAGGGCAACTGCGTCTGGTTCTCGTCCTTGATCTGCTGGTTGGGAACCAGCGTCAGGCGGCCCGAGTTGGGATCCACCGCGAAGACGGTGATATCGCCGTAGCCGTTGTCGTTCTTATACGCATCGGTAGCCGGATAAAGCGAATCCAGGACGTACAGATAGTTGCCGGAAAAGTCCATCATCGCCCAGACCGGATTACATCCCTGGCTGAACACCGACGTCTGGAAGGTCAGTCCGCCGCCTACGCCCACGGTGTAGATCGAGATATTGCCCGGCGTTCCGGTGCCCGGCGTTCCCGGGCAGCCGCCCGCGGCGGGAATGCCCGAGTTGATGACGTAAACGAAACGTCCGCCCGGCTTGATCACGATAGAGACCGGGTTGATCCCGTTCGACGAGAAAGGCGAGCCGATCACCTGGGTAAGGTTGCCGGTGTAGTCGTCTACCTTGAAGCCGACGATCTGGCCGGGCTGCGTCTGGTCTGTCTGCGTTCCAAGAACCCACAGATATGCGATCGTGCCGCCGCCACACGCGGTCATGCCAAGAGCCATCGCTACGGAGACTGCCAGGGCCAACGAGACCCGGCTGAACCTGTTCAACTTCATGCGCTTCCTTTAATTCCCGCAGCCGTCCATTACCGCGACCAGCCGCGCGTGTGTCCTAGGGATTATTCCTCGCATAATTGTAGAAGGTGACGCGACTTAATGCCACTCCGGAGAGAACAGAATTCGCCGGAACGCGCCACTTCCCCGCCGTACAGCGGAAAAGAACGAAAAAAATCTTCGCTCCCCTCTTGCGCCCATGACGCAGCGCGGCGGCGTCATGGGCGCGTAGAGAAACCTCTACCAGACGCGGCAGGCATCGGCGGGCATCATCGGCTGGCCGGGCTTGCAGCCGAAGGCCTTGCCGAACTCGTCGAAGTTCTGCACGCTGCCGTTGACGCGCCACTGGCCGCTCGAATGCGGATCGACCCTGGCCATCACGCGAGCCGCCTGTTCTGTCCGGTTTTCGCACCATAGCTGGCCATAGCCAACGAAGAAGCGCTGCGACGCGGTGAAGCCATCGATCTTTGTATCCGGGCTGGTTCCCTGCTCGGCCAGCGTGGCCATCAGCGCCGCGTAGGCGATGCGCAGGCCGCCGTTATCGGCGGTATTCTCGCCCAGCGTCAGCTTGCCGTCCAGCTTCTGGCCGGGAGCGACCTCGAAGTTTCCGTACTCCTTCACCTCGCATTCGGTGCGCGCGTCGAACCTCTTCTTGTCGGCCTCCGTCCACCAGTTGCGCACGTTGCCCTGCGCGTCGTACTGGCTGCCCTGGTCGTCGAAGCCGTGCGTCATCTCGTGCCCGATCACCACGCCGATGCCGCCGAAGTTCACCGCCGGATCCATCTTGAAGTCGTAGAACGGAGGCTGAAGAATCCCTGCCGGAAAGTTGATGTCGTTCATGGCGGGATCGTAGTAGGCGTTTACCGTCGGCGGCGTCATGCCCCACTCCTTCTCATCGACGGGCTTGCCGATCTTGGCCAGGTCGCGGTGGTCATCGAACGCGGCGACGCGCTGCTGATTGCCAACCGGATCGTCGCGCTTGACATCCAGCGAGGAGTAGTCGCGCCACTTCTCCGGATAGCCGATCTTCTGCCGAAAGGCCGCCAGCTTCTTCTCCGCCGCGGCCTTGGTGTCGTCGCTCATCCAGTCCAGGTTCTGTATGTCCTGATGGAGCGCCTTCTCCAGAGCGGCAACGAGCTTCTCCATGTTCTCTTTGGCCGCGGGCGGGAAGTTCTCGGCCACCCAGTCCTGTCCGACGGCCTCGCCCAAAGCTCTGTCGGTCATCTGCGTGCAACGC
>WQYS01000228.1 GCA_009781125.1 Acidobacteriaceae bacterium
CCCGCTGAGAAATGGTTAGCCCCGGACTACAATCGTGTAAATCATGATCTGCGAACAAAGGGAGGCTTCCAGAAGAAGCCTCCCATCGCTGCATTGCAGCGTGATTTAAGAATACCGGACCGGCAGGAACTACACTGCCACTTTTGCTAAAGATTTATTTCCTTTGGATTCAATGAGACACGTGGTTTTTCTGGTCTGCGCCCTCTTGACATGATTTTGTGCCGGATGCGTGAAAATCTTCATGCGATTGCCCTGATGATTTACTAGCTAAAGCATTTTTACATTTACTATAGAGCCGCGATACCTCTTGAAGACGTCATCCTGAGCGAAGCGAAGGACCCCCGTATTTTTCTTCTTTGCCGATGGAGTTTCAGAAAAGGCAAGGCCGTTTAGAAATTAACGTTTTTTGTGAATTCATTGCCACTCCAGGCAAAATGCGGGGGTCCTTCGCTTCGCTCAGGATGACGACTTTAAAAGATGGATCAACTCTATAGCAAATATCAAACAGCTCTAAAGAAGATTGCGCGCTACGGTGAAGAGCACCGCCAGGCCAAGGACGGCATAGAGCGCCGCACGCGGCGGCTCGGGCCAGCGCATCGGCTGATGCCTGACAAATCTCGCGTAGCAGACGGCAGCCCATCCAAAGATAACCGGAGACAGCAGCGTAACGAGCGCATTGAAGCGGAGCGCTTCGTAGAGATGGCCCTGTAGCAGCGCTGCCAGCGCTCGTGTCGCTCCGCATCCCGGACACTGAAGATGAAAGAGCGAGTACACCAGGCAGCGCGGGTAGAAAGAGTACCGCTCCGGCGGAAAACGCCAGAGCGCAGCGGCAATCGCAGCCACAAACGCCAGAGGCACAACCGCTCGCCGTATTTCGGCGATCCGGTTGTGCCTCGCAGCGCTGGACATCGGCATCAAAGCCCCTGATAGCTGGCTGCTTGCCTCATCTGGTTGATGCGGTCGAAGTGATACTGGAAGTAAAGGCCGCCAAAGAAGAAGGTCATACCACCGCCAAGCCGAAGCCCTATCGCCCGGAAGTGCTGTTCGATGGCATCCCTCATGGCGAAGCGGTACATAATAATCAGCACAAACATGGCTACGGCTAACGGAAGCACAATTATGCCCAGCGCTGTTGACGCAGGCTCTACTCTACCCGAATGCGACATCGCGATGCCGCGTATGAGACCGTTGCCAAAGCTCAGGAAGATATAGACCACGTAAACAACGATGTACGCGACCAGGTAATTGAATGCTTTCGATCGCGGATTCACCCGCTTGACCCAGCTGGCCTGCACAAAGTCCCATATGATGCTGAACAGGCCGCACGTCAGAAAGGCGAAGAGAAGGACAAGTCCCCAGGAAAGGTTCGGCGGGGCGGGGCCGTCGCTCGCAGCCTGAATGTAGCCTGCGGGCGCTCCAGCAACGGCGGGCGGCGCGAAGACTGAAGAGGACGAAACTCCAAGTATCTGGGATACGGGAACCCAGTCGGACATTCCTTCGCTGCGAGCCATGTCTGTGGGGCTGATGTTGCCTGAGGCGGTGTATCGCTGAAGCTCCTCAAGGGTGTAGGGGCCGTAAGTCTGGCCGCCGCGCGATATCTGGTAGGTCATTGCCGGTTCTCCTGATTCCTGCTAGGTTCTTGTTAGCTTCAGATAAACGAATCTCCGCCGCGGCTATGGCTCGTACAGGCGCAGGCGGGCGGCTGACTCATAGACTGAATGCAGTGAGTGTATTCGACCGGCAATACACTTCGCAATAGAGGCGGCAAAATGCAGACGGAACGAAAAGAACACTGGGAAAATGTCTACCGCGCCAAGGCGTCTACAGAGGTGAGCTGGTATCGCGAGCACCTGGATGTCTCGCTGGGTTGGATCCGGCGCGTGGCGGCGTCGCGCCGCGCGGCCATCCTCGATATCGGCGGCGGAGCTTCTACGCTGGCCGATGACCTGATCTCGGCAGGATTCGACGACGTGACCGTGCTCGACGTGGCCGAGCCCGCGCTCGATGCGGCACAGCAGCGGCTGGGCGCCGACGCCGGCAAGGTCCACTGGATCGAGGCGGACTTTCTCCACGCGCCGCTGGAGCCGCAGTGCTACGACATCTGCCACGACCGCGGCGTCTTTCACTTTCTGACCAGCGGAGACGAGCGCGCGGCCTACTTCGATCAGGTCAACCGCATCCTTCGCCCCGAAGGAACGCTGATCGTGACCACCTTCGCGCCCGACGGCCCCAGCAAGTGCAGCGGCCTCGAGATCGCGCAGTACGACGAGGACGCCATGCTGGACGTGCTCGGCGGACGATTCACCCTCAGCGCCTGCGAGCGCCACAACCACCGCACTCCGCAGGGAAACCTGCAGCAGATGATGACCTTCGTGATGCGGCACAGCATGAACGAATAGGGTCAGAGCTTCATGCCGCGATCCATGGCCAGATTGGCCAGCCGGTCGGCGTCCTTGTTCTTGTGGCGCAGCGCGTGCGCGATCTCGAAGGCCTCCAGACGGGCGATGCGTGCGCGCGCCTCCTGCCACAGCGGCAGCAGATCGGGCGAGCGAACCTTGTAGCGGCCCTGAATCTGCCGGACCATCAGCTCCGAGTCCGAGACCACGCGCAGGCGAGCGTGCTTGTGCGCCAGCGCGTACTCCAGCACCGCCAGCAGGCCGGAGTATTCAGCAAAGTTATTGGTGCGGATACCGAGGAACTGGCTCAGCTCGGCGATCTTCTCGCCGTTCGGCCCGGTGATGACGGCTCCATAGCCCGCCGGACCGGGGTTGCCGCGAGCGCCTCCATCGCAGTGCGCGGAGATCCACGTGTTGTTGTCGGACGGAGACGGTTCGGGGAACAGGGAAGGTATCGCGGAACGAGGCATAGATATAGGGTAAAGCGGGATCGGATTCTGTGATTGCCGTGAGTTGAACAATAGCGCCTGCGGCGCTATTTGACTTGCACTCTCAGGTGCGGCGTGCGCAGAGAACTACTGCGGCGGCAGCTTGAAGTCGATCTCGATGTTCGTGGCCACTTTTACCGGATGGCCATCGGCCACGTAGGGCTTGTAGCGGTACTTCGAGGCCGCTTCCTTGGCCGCATCCCACAACAGGCGGTTGCCGGAGACCACGTGCAGATGGTCAACCGTTCCCTCCTTCGAGATGATCGCCTCCATCACCACCGGGCCTTCGATGCGGTAGGTCCGCGCCATCTCGGGATAGGGCGGCTCGCCGGAGTTCAGCAGGCTGTTCGCCATGACATCGGCGGGCACGCTGCGGGCTGGTTCCGAGGAATCCGTGGCGGAGGCTGCCGGTGTCTCGGAGCCTGCATCGGCGCTGGTAGTCGAGAAGTCTCTGTCGGGCTGCGCCTGCGTGCCATCCGATGCGGCGCTGGAGGTGTCGCCGGGCAGAACCGCAGACTGAGGCGCGGAGGCTGCCGGAGCGCTGGACTCGTCTGCCCGCCGGAGGTTCAGCTTGTGCGCGATTCTTCCCAGCGCGCCATCGCCCAGCAATTTCTCAATAACAAGAAATCCGCCCGCGCCGAGCAGAAAGACCAGCAGAAGCGAGGCTATCCACAATGGGCTGCCGCGCTTTCCCGCCTCCGAGTAGTTTCCCAGAGGAACGGCGTAGTCGCTCTTGCTGCTGGTTCTGGCACGGGTTACCGGCCTCGGGGCAGAACGAAGGCCCGAAGCCGACGATGAAGCCGGTCTGGATTCCGGCACAGAATCCGGAGCCTGAACCGGAGTGGTCTGCCGGGGAAAAAGTGTCGAAAAAGGTGTCTGCTCCGGCGGAGTCTGTGGAGGCACATAAGCAGGCACCGGAGAGACCTGTTCCGGACTCCGTTCCGCACCGTGTTCAGGAGCCTGTTTCGCGGCGCTGAGAGAACGGCTGCCGAGGAACAGCGATATCCTGGTCTCCAGTTCGGAGAGCCGGTTCTCGATGCGGTTAACATTGCCGCTGATGTTCTCCAGATGTTCCAGATGGGTCTTGACCCACTGCCCGTTCTTCTCCAGACGCTCCAGAGCGTTCTCGATGATCTGCTGCGGGATGGGCTGCATCTCGGGGAGGCGCGTCGCGCCGGTCATCCGTTGCGGCCTGGCGGCTGGCGGCGTGATCTTCTCCTCTGCCATCACCTCCGTCTGCGGCCTGCTTGCGGCGGCGAAGCTCCTGGCCCGGGTGACAACCTCCGGGATAATCTCCGGTCTTCTCTCGGCAGCTCGTTCCCGGAACTGCGGGGCCGGAACCCGTTCATACCGCTGAACCGGCTCGGGCGCTCGTTGTGATGCTTGCTGCTGTGCCCGCTCCGGAGTTCGCTTGCCTTGCTCCGGCGCGCGATCCACGCGCTGCGCCGCGAAGGTGGCGGCTTGACGATAGGCTGATTCCCTGGCCGGCTCCGCCTGCCTGTGTTCGGAGCGGGTTCGCGCGAAGGACGGCGCCGAGGCTCCGGGCGGCGGGGTTCGCCGCACGCCCGGAGCGGGCTGCGGAGGCAAAGCTGGCGGAAGGTCTTCAGGCACGGTAGGTGGGTTTTCGAGATCGGCGCTGGCCAGAAGCCGTCCCAACGCACTGACGGCGTCGTTCAGCTCCCGGCCATACTCGCGGACCTGAGTTGGGGCACTCCCGGTGACCGCAAGTACGATGACGTCGATCATCTGACGATCCTGAAGGCCGGCGGGTTCGCCGCTTCGCCTGCCGCTAATGGCGGAGGCCACAGCCCAGAAGTCCATGGCAAAGTATCTGTCCTCGTGCAGCCTCCCGAGAAAAGGTGGGAGGTCCTCGATTGATCCAAAGGAAACGCGATGCATTTCCAGTACTGCTCGAACCTTCTTCACAGAAAGTTCGAGCGGAAAAGGACCCTGCGGAACGTTCGCATGTATCGG
>WQYS01000229.1 GCA_009781125.1 Acidobacteriaceae bacterium
GCGTGAACCGGGCCAAGCCTGCGCAGTAGAAACCCAACATCTAAGTATCGCGGAATTTGCAGGTTTTCGCAATGTGACGAGGCAGCAAGGCCAGGTCCCGGACAGGCGTTCAGTTATTCGCCGTCGATTCTTGCTTCAGGAAATCGATGGTTCCCTTCGCCACCGGACGCCAGCACTCTACCGGAGCCATATGCCCGCAACCGTCGATCACCATCAGCGATGCGTTCGGAATCAGCGCATCAATCCTCTTGCCTACCAGCAGCGGAATGAGATCGTCACGCGAACCCCACACCACCAGCGTTGGCTGCTTCAGATCGTTCAGGCGGAAGTCCAGCAGATCGCTTCCCGTCATCATGGCGACGGCGCTGCGATGAATGACCCATGCATTCCTGGATTGCCGGCGGATCAGGGCGTCGCTCACAAATCCCGGCATATGCCGCGCTCGCGGCGTGAGCACCGCCAGCAGGCGCGCGACCTCCTCCCGGTCTCTGGGCGTAAACAGGTCCGGATCGAACGTGGGCGGAAAATAGATGCCCGCGCTGTCGTACAGCACCAGCCGGTCCACCCTCTGCGGATGATCCAGAGCGAGCTTCATCGAAACCCATCCGCCCATGGACCACCCCGCCACGTCGGCGTGTTCCAGATGCACCGCCTGCATGAACTTCGCCAGCACATCCTCTTGCATGGAGATGGAATAGCTCACGTCCGGCCTGTCGCTCCTGCCGTAGCCGAGCAGGTCCGGCGCATAGACATGAAAGCCCGCGGCGGTCATCGCCGGGATCAGTCCGGCCCAGTCCTCGCTCCGCCCACCCAGGCCATGAACGAGCAGCAAGGTTTTTCCGCTGTCTCCATGCGCGGGCCGGGCCTCGAAGTAGTGCAGCCTGTAGCCCGCCACATTCGCGTATTCGCTCTTGACACCCTTGATCCAGAGAACAGATCGAGTAAACTGATCGGCCACTCCCAGCGGATACAGATAAAAGACGATGCTGCCTGCGAGCAGAAGAATCGCCGCCACCAGAAGCGGCAATACGAGTTTCGTCCTGCGCGTCACACGTCTCCTGAGCGCAGCGGCTTGCCGTACTCTTCGGCAAAGACCGTGTGGCCCATCTCGAAGCGCCCGCCAAAGTACTTATCCGGCCCCTTGAGATGTCCCACGGCCAGCAGAGCCACCACCCAGTAGCTCAGCGGCAGGCGCAGCACCTCGTGCACCTTCTCCTGCTCGAAGCCTTCCATGGGAGCCGTGTCGTAGCCCATGACCTCAGCCGTCAGCATCATGTGCGTGAACGCCAGCATAACCTGCTTGTTCAGCCATCCACTCATCTGCTCGCCCGAAAAGCTGGAGAGGTAGTTGGAGACGCTGGTCTTGGCCTGCGCCGCGTAGTTCTCGGGCATTCCGCCCTCGCGGCCCTGCTGGAGCATCAGGTCCACGTCCTTGCGCCATCCGTCGGCGTCTCCGCAGGCGACGATGACCGCCGAGGCCTCCTCTACCTTCGCCTGGTTGTAACTGGCAGCGCGCAGCCGCTTCTTCTGCTCCGGAGACTGGACGACGACGAATCGCCACGGTTGAATGTTGTATCCGCTGGGCGCCTGGAGTCCTGCCTCCAGAATCTGCTTCAAGTCTTCTGCTGGAATCGGCTCGCCGTCAAAGCTGGGAGTCGCCCGCCGTTCTTCAATTGCCTGGGCCAATGTCTTTATCGTTTTTGTCATCTGCAAATCCCTAACCAGTAAAGCATCTCCAAAGATACCACCAGATGCCCTCGCTCGCGTCCGGTCCTGCGCCTGGCTCACGGAATCTCTGCCATAGCCTGCTCGCTTGCGAACGGGTTCTGCCCCGGAGTTTCGGCGAAGATCCAGACCCCGTGAAAGGCCTTCCTCATCTCCGGATAGGCCGCCAGAAGCGCGCTCATGGCGTTCAGGTTCCTCTTGCGCGCCGCCGCCGGATCGCTGATGGCATCGGCCTTCAGGCGGGCTGCTACATCTATCCTGTCCTTAGCCAGAGAGTCGTCCGTGCCTATCTCGATGAAGAAGTAGTCCACTCCATCCTTCCCCCTCACAACCAGGGGAATATCCGCGCTGACTCCCTGCGAAGCCACCGTTGGAGTCGCCGCCGCCTGCTCCGCGCGCAGCTTCTCCAGATGCGTGCTCTGGACGAAGCCCACCGGATTCAGCAGCCGCTCGGCCTGCCGGTAGTAGAGCCACGCATTCCACGTCTGCTTGTCTTTCGCCATCTTGCGGGCCTCAGTCCAGTACCACAGGCCATCGTGTCCGGCGGCGGTCATGGCGCTGGGATAGAGCCCCGCCATCAGCCACCTTCCCGCATCCTGACGCAGCAGAAACGACAGCCGCCAGGGAGACGCGACGTCCGCCGCCTCCACAATCGCAAACCCGTACCTGCCCGGAGGCAGCGAGGGTATGGAAAAATCCACCTCGGCAATAGAGTGGTTCAACGAGCACAGAAACTCCGAGTTGGGAGCAGAACCATCCGCGCCGCGCTTCAGGTCGCTCGCATCCAGCAGATACACCTGCTCGACGGCGAGCGTCGCTCCTTTCAGCCTGGCCGAGGCGTCCGCCACCGCGCTGCGGACCCGGTCAAAGTCCTTTGCGTACTCGGCCACCATGGCCGCGTGTACGCCTTCGGCATCGCCAGCCTGAATCTGCTCCGCCAGGCTGCGCGCCGTGCTCGCCAGAGCATCGCGGTCCGGGACTGGCATGGCCGACTGGGTCGTGCACGTCTCCGCCCAGACCGAAGCTGCCATCAGCAGCATGGACACCGCAATCGCATGACTCCCGATTCTGATTCCAAACGCACGCATCATGAAACTCCCCCGGCGCAAGTCCACACCACAGTCTAGTACAACAAGCCACAAAACTATGATGTAACGGAGGGCGCACCCGATACGCAGCAGGAGACTTGCGCCAGAAGTAACCCTTGCCGCCGCCGTTCGTCCTATACTCAAACAAGGAATGTTGGAGGCCAGATGCGAATCCCCAATCGAGCACAAATCTCACAAATTCTGGGAGCTGCCGTAACCGCCAGCCTCTTGCTGCTTCCCGCGCCCGCCGTCGCGCAATCGCAGCCGGCCAGGCCTGCGCCGCCAGCGCAAGTCTCGCCAACGCCAACCCCGGCTGATCCTGCCACTTCAACTCCGCCTGCTCCGGCGTCGATGCCTCCGCAGCCCGCAACGATTACCTATGTTGACGGGGCGCTTACCATCAGAACCTCCAACTCAAGCCTGAATCAGATTCTCAAGGACGTATCCCGCCTTGCCGGAGTCAACGTCACCGGAACCATCGCCGACGAGCGGGTCTTTGGCATCTACGGTCCTGGCAAGGTCGGCGAAGTTCTTCGTATGCTGCTCGACGGCGCCAGTTGCAACATGTTCTTCGTTCAGGGAGCCGACGGCAAAGCCTCCGAGCTTACCCTTACGCCACGAGCCACGGCCTCGCCCGACACCAGCTCGGCCAGTTACGCGCAACCCATCCAGAACCCGCCGCAGCCAGTGCCGCCGCCTGTCCCGAATCCGCCAAGAACCCCGCAGCAGATATACCAGGAGTTACAACAAGCTCGCCAACAGGCAGATCAGCAGACGACGGATCAACCGCCCGCGCAGCAGGACACGAGCTCTCAGTGACAGCTCAATTTTCTGCGATAAGGCTGGCGGCCTGAATCATCTGCCGCCGCGCGCGTTCGGCAGCCACCTGCCGTGAATGAATGCGGAAGATCGAGAACATGGCCGAGCAGATTCCATAGGCAATCAACACGCCCAAAGCAAACGAAGCAAGTACGGCAGCAACCAGAATGATCGAAGTGGTCAAGTTGACTCCTCAGTTCAGCCAGCACATCCGGCGCCAGGCCAGAGCCCGTTAGTCTCTGGCAGTGATTCAGTTAGCGCCGCTCTCATTCTCTCAAAATGCTCGCTGGTTTTCGCCGGCCCGCCACGAAAAACACATTACTCTTCAGATGCCTTATTCTAGAGTTTTGACGTGGTAACGCCGCTTTCGTCTATGTGCACACAGCCAACCTCCCGGGGCATCCCCCACATAACCCACATCACCGTCCGCGGAGCACGCCAGCACAACCTGCGCAACGTCTCGGTTGCCATTCCGCGCAACACGCTGACGGTGGTCACCGGGCTGTCGGGCTCGGGCAAGAGCTCGCTGGCCTTCGACACCATCTACGCCGAAGGACAGCGCCGCTATGTCGAAACCCTCTCCGCCTACGCCCGCCAGTTTCTCGACCAGATGGAGCGCCCTGACGTTGACTCCATCGAGGGGCTGTCGCCCGCCATCTCCATCGAGCAGAAGACCACCAGCCGCAGTCCGCGCTCCACGGTCGGCACCATTACAGAGATTTACGACTACCTTCGCCTTCTCTACGCATCGGTTGGCGAACCTCACTGCCCAAGTTGCGGACACCTCATCGCCCGCCAGACCGCCGACCAGATCGTCGAGCACATCGTAGTGCGCGCTCCGGGCGAACGCATCACCATTTACGCGCCCATCGTACGCGGACGCAAGGGCGAGTTCCGCGAGGAGCTGGAAGCGCTCGATCAGCAGGGCTTCCGCGCTCGTGTCGATGGCGAGGTCATCGAGATCACTGAAGGCATGCGCCTGGAGAAGCGCAAGAATCACTCCATCGAGGCCATCGTTGACCGCATCATTCTGAAGCCTCTGCCTGCCGATTCGCCAGAGGCGGGCAAGTACGACACGCGCCGCCTGGAGGCATCCGTAGCCAAGGCCCTGCAGATGGCCAACGGACTGGTCCTGGTCGGCATGCAGAACGCCGACTCACGCAAGCAGGAGGAGACGCTTTACTCCTCGTCGATGGCGTGCCCCGACTGCGGCATCAACGTTCCC
>WQYS01000230.1 GCA_009781125.1 Acidobacteriaceae bacterium
CCGTTCTCGCTCTTGTAGATGCCCGAGCAGGCGCTGGCATACACGACATTCGGCTGCTCAGGATCGACGATGATCGAGAAGACGTCCGAATCTTCAATCACGCCCTTCTTGATGTTCGTCCAGTGTTCGCCGCCGTCGGTCGTCTTCCATGGAAGATGCCATGTGCCGGCATAGATTATGTTGGGGTCTTTCGGGTCGATGGCAACCGACGCAATCTCATGAATCTCCGGACTGATTAGCTGCCAATGCACGCCGCCATCCTGGGAGCGGTACACCCCTGTCAAGGTTCCTGCAACTACGGTCCTGGAATCGGAGGGAGCATACGCCATGGCGCGGATACTCTGCCCAGCCATATCCGGCTGGCTGATCCAGGTACGGCCTCCATCTTCGCTGATGTAGAGTCCGCCCTGCGGACTGCTCAGCTCATACACTCCAGCCAGAATGCGCCGGGAGTTGGCCGGATCAACGATGATCGCGTCAACGATGAAATCGTCGCGCCCGTCGATCCGGGCCAGCCGTTCCCATCTCCGTCCGCCGTCGCGTGACTCGTAGATCAGGCCGTTGACCGTTCCCAGATAAACATGAGCGCTGTCATGCGGGTCGGCGGCCAGAGCGCGGGCGTCTCCGCCGTAGGGGCCGAACGGCAGCCACTGGATCGCCGCCGCAGAAGGCAGGCAGAGAACGGCAAGGAGCAGGAGAAACAGTACAATTTTCGAGCTGGGCATCGAGCTGGACAATCGATTCAAGAGCATCTTTTACGTTTTGGGCGATCACGGTATCGCTGTATATAGAATACCTGTACTTTCGTAACTCGTCCTACAGCAAAGAGGCTGGCCGGGAGAACCCGGCCAGCCTCTATGGTTTATGACTACGGTAGACTACTTGACCGTATCGGCAGTCTTCTTGGCAGCATGCTTGATGGCATGCCCAGTCGCCTTGCCAGCCTTCTTGGTGGCGTTGACGGCAGACGTACCGGCATTCTCGGTCGCCGTACCGGCTTCCGAAGCGGTGCTGCCCGCCTCCGAGCTGGCTTTCGCGGCGCGATGGTGCCTGCCCTCTTCCGAGCTTGCTCCGCGGCCAGCAGCGTGATGCCTTGCCGGAAGCGAGTGGCGCGGGATGGCCTTCACGGCGGACTCATCCACAGGGGTGATTCCGGTCGTGTCGAGCGTTGCTCCCGTCGGGATCAGCGTCGTGGTCGTGGCCGTCGAGTCCTCCGTACCGGTGTAAACCGAGATACGGCCGGCGTCGATGCCCTTCTCCGTCACCAGGTAGTCCTTGGTGTTGACGGCGCGCAGAGCAGCCGGATCAACCACATGCCTGGCGTGGTGCTTGACCATACGGTCGCGTACCGCCTTCTCCTTGGCCGTCGCGTTGCCGGTCACGGCCAGGCGGGCGTCAGAGGCGCGCTGCAGGTTCAGAGCCACGTCGTCAAGGCAAGCCTTGGCTTCGTTGTCCACGCGCGTCGGACGAGCATGGTCACGATCAAAGGTGATCGAGCACAGGCTGCTGGTCTTCGGCGCTGGCGGCGGTGCAACCACCGGAGCCACAACCGTCACGGTCGCGGTGCAGGAGGCTGTCTGGCCCTTGTCGTCCACCACGTTCGCCGTCACCATGATCGGGCCCGGAGCCGCGCCTGCGGTGTTCAGGGTCGCCGTCGAGGTGGTTCCGCTGACCGAGCCTGCCGACGAGCTGTAGCTGTAGGTCAGAGGACGGTTCTGCGGGCTGACGCCGTTGGCGGTAATCGTAGCCGAGTCGCCCGGACGTACCGTTGACGGGTTCGCCGAGCAGGAGACGGTGGGCGGCTCGATAGCGCGCACCGTGAACTCAGCCGAGCAGTCGGCCATGTCGCCAGGCTTCTTGCCCTGCGAGACGTGCCCCTTGACCGTGTAGTTTCCAGGAGCAAGAGCCCTCGTGTCCACGTTGGCAATCTCGTTTGTTCCCGAGACCGCGCCGCCTTCCATTGCCCAGCTATAGACGGCCGTCCTCTTCGGATTCAGGTTCAGCGCCGTGCCGGTAACCGTGACGGGATCGCCAGGGAAGACCGTAGCCGGAGCAGCCGAGCAGGAGTAAACCACCGCAGCCGGCGGAAGGATGCCGCCAAAGCGGAAGAGCAGACCTGTGCTCAGTTCAACAGCATTCAGATTGGCGCGTCCGCCCGTGGCAACTGTCACATTCATATTGGTCCCAGTGATAGGCGCAGTTGCCGAAGCGAAGGGGCCAAAGTTGGTATGGATGTAGCGGTAATCCGCCTGGAACAGCCGATAGGCAAGATGACGGCCAAAGAAGGGAAGATCATAGTCCATTCCACCGCCTGCGGTCAGCGTCGGTCCCCATTTGCTCGGGTTGCTGAAGGCAAAGATGCCATTGGGTGTCTCAATCACGGTGTTCGGTCCTGCGAGCTTTCCGCCGCCGGCAAGAGCATGCACGAAGAGCGTAAAGTTCGTCATCGGGAAGCGGAAGATCGGGCCGCCGGAGATGCTGTAGAAGCTGTCGTTGTTGCCATCCGGATGCGCGGCAAAGATCGCCTCGGCGCCGAAGTGCCTGTTGAAGTAGTAAGCGCCGCTGCCGATGGCTCCCAGATCAATCGAGGAGTACTTGCCATCGGTGGTCATGCCGCCGGTGTTGATGGCGTCGCCATCATGTACGCCGAGATAGGAGTATCCAAGAAACACATCGAAGCGCGATGGGTTATTGCCCGCAGGGGCTGCTGAACTGGGAGCCTGCGCCACCATGGTGGCGACTCCAAAGCTGACTGCGCACGCAGCCAGTGCAAACCGGCTTAGTTTTCGTAACTGGCTGTAAACCATTCGATTTCCTCCGCTCAAAATCATCATCCCTCGTTCCAGAGCCGCACAAACGGCCCCAAGTTATCGGTAAAAAGCCTGCATATCCCGAGGACTATATCCAGTAGCTAAGATTACCGGGAAAAAGCAGTCAATTGCAACCTTATTTTTTCAAAAACTTACAACCGAGGACGATTTGCGCGCATCGCGGGCGCTTATCGTTTGCTTGAAAGGCACGTCTCTGCTACTCCAGATTGAGGGTTTTACGGAAGGTTCCGCGCTCCTGCTGCATCTTTTCCTGCAACAGCGTGATGGCGTACAAAAGCTGCTCGGGCCGCGGCGGACACCCCGGAACGTACACGTCCACAGGGACGATCTGGTTGACTCCCTGCAACAGCGCGTAGTTGTTGAAGACTCCGCCCGAGGTGGCGCAGGCTCCCATAGAGATGACCCACTTCGGTTCGGGCATCTGGTCGTAGAGGCGGCGGATCACCGGAGCCATCTTCTGCGAGACGCGCCCGGCGACGATCATCAGATCGCTCTGCCGCGGCGAAGGCCGGAAGACCTCCGCGCCGAAGCGGGCAATATCGTAGCGCGAGCCGCCCATCGACATCATCTCGATGGCACAGCAGGCCAGGCCGAAGGTCATCGGCCATATCGAGCTCTTCCGCACCCAGTTGATGGCGGCATCGAGCGACGCCAGCACGATGCCTTCCGGCTGCTCGTATCCCCAGTTCGCCTCGCGCAGCTTTTCGCGGTTCTTGCCGAAGCTCTCCAGGTTACCGAACAGATACCGGTCGCTCTTCTGTGGAAAATTCGTAGGACGCCCGCTGCTCGTGTTCTCAGCCGATCCGTTGCTCATGGATCAATCATAAAGCCGATGCGGCGGTGATTGTCCAGAATGTCTCGCAATCCGAACAATCATATTGGGGAGTGTTTTTTGAGGAAGCTCTTGCTTCCAGGCAGGCCAAGCCTAAAGGCTTGGCCTACCTAAGAAGCAATAACGCCGGATGTGGAACAATCGCACCGGTGCAAAGACTCCGTTCTTTAAAGCTGATTACGCCTTCGAGGTCTCCAGCTTCAGCTCGACTGCGGTAAGCCGGTAGTGCTCAGGAACGTCCCAATTGCCCGCAGTCAGCGCGAAAATCCGCTTTCCATCCTGGAACTTCGGACAAATCTCGGGCGAGTACCAGCCGTCCGGCGTCGAATCGTAGGAACCGACCCGCGTCCACGGTCCCCAGGGCTTGGGCGACTCGTAGAAGTCCCAAACCGTATGGGTGCTGGCTCCTGCAATCTTTCCGCCGCCTGCGGGGTAATACCATCCCACCATGAAATATCTGCGCAGATCAGGAAGGTACACCGCTCCCGTCATCCCGAACCTGCCCGGAGCCACAAGCAGCTGCTTGATACTTCTCAGGTTCTTCGACCATGCCGAAGCCTGCATCCCATCGCCGCCGACGTAGAACTCCCAGTCTTTGCCGTCCAACCGGCTCAGCTTCGACCGCTCCACGCGGCCCAGCACCATGTCGTCGCCGCAATCCCAGAAACCGTTATTCGCCGTGGCATAGACGTACTTGTCGGCGCCATCTTCGGTTACTTCGCGGTGGCCGTATCCGTACTGGATGAAATACGGGGTAGCGAATCGCCGCCCCCCAAACATAGGATTGTCGTAGTTCTCCTGCTCAGAGCGTTTCCATGTCTCGCCGAAATCGGTGCTCATGATGATGCTTCCGTCGGCCGCCGTCTGGCGCCTCATCAGGTCGCCGCTGTCGTCTCCATAAATGTGCCGCGACACAACAAGGTAAAGCGCGCCATCAATCCACATGCACCCGGTAGACTTCCAGGTAGCAGCATCCGGGCGAGTCTGGCCTGCCTTTCCGTAATCCTCCATCGTATTGACCGTGGTTCCGCTCAGATGAAGCGGATCACTGCCCTCGAGGCGGTTGAAAGCCACGTTAGTGTGGCACGCCTTGCGAAAACCAGTAGTGTCGTTGGAGGGTGAATACAGGTTGTCGTCTTCAGCCCATGCGGCTATCCATGTGTCGCCACGGCTCTCTTCATATCTCC
>WQYS01000231.1 GCA_009781125.1 Acidobacteriaceae bacterium
CAGCTCCTTTATCTTGTCCATGGAAACGTTGACGACGCCGACGGCATCGCTCTTGAAGATGAGGGCATTCCCGGCGCCGCGCACCAGCGTACCCGTAAGTTG
This sequence comes from Acidobacteriaceae bacterium, assembly GCA_009781125.1. The sequence goes on from WQYS01000231.1 coordinate 103, forward strand.
GTCGCCGTTCTTGAAGACAATGACATCGGGTTCAGGCTTAGAACCCGGCTTAGGGCCCGTCTGGGCCAGGACGGGGTTTGAAATGAGACAGGCAAACAAACTCAACAGGGCGATCAGCAGCATGCGGCGGCATGAAAGAAATGCCGTCCGGAAAAATATATTCCTCATGATTTAAGAATAAAGGATTCTCTTATTCCGATAGAACTTCCGGGCAAATCCGCAAGCGAAAGTGTGCCTGGCGGGGCACTTATGCCTTGTCAATTGTGACTTGGGAAGGATACTATTTCTTCGGGCAAGCACCGGAATACCGGTATAAGACCGTGGCAATCGAACGCCTCCCCGCATCTAAAGTATCTGTCTGTGTTACAAAAGGCCCCCTTCCCGGGGAAGCCGTCGCGATAGACGAGAGCACCAGGAGGATACAGGAATCATGGCATGGTATACCTACTGCATTGCCGAGAGACAGGCCTTCCACGAACAGTGCCGTCACCGCCGCCCGACGCCTCTTGAGGGAGTCACCGGGCTCTTCGGCCATCAAACCTTCCTTTTTCCAACCAGTGAATTCGCAATCGTCGTCTCGGAGCACAATGCCGAGGACAATTTAGCTAATCTAGCCGTAATCCATATGAACCAGCAGGCTCAGCGGGATCACGCGCGCGTCGTGGCCGACTGCTTCAAACTCACCACCGTGCTGCCCTTCCGGTTCGGCACGATGTTTCCTAACGATGAAACCCTGCGGCGCTCCGTGCGCTCGAATCAGCGGCGCTTTGCGGCCAATCTAGAACGCCTGCGCGGCAAGGCCGAGATGCACCTCATGGTGCTGATGGACGGCATCGGTCCGCAGGCTCTGGAGCGCGAGCAGCGCATCGGTCCCCAGTGCCAGCAGTACCTGGCCAGCCTGCGCCAGAGCGCCATCCTCGAGAAGGAGCAGCAGTCCCAGGCGCGCTCGCTGAGCGTGCAGATGCACCGCATGTTTCTGCCGCTGGCCGAAGAGGTCACCTGCCGTCGCATGGAGTCCGGCAAGGTACAACTGGACATCGCTCACCTGATCGAGCACAGGATGGTGGAGCGCTATCAGAACAAGTACACCTCGGCGGCGACCATGCTGAAGCAGTGCAGGATGCATCTCTCCGGCCCCTGGCCGCCGTACCACTTCGTGCATGGTGACGGCGCGGCCCAGCACGCGCAAGCCTGAGGCTAAATAACCCGAATTAACTGGTGTGCCCCACCCATGAGTCGCGGCGGCGACTTTCATCGTGTCATGGGTGGGATCTGGCCGCGGCGCGAAAAATATTTCCCTCAGCTATGTCTTTTCCTGCACGGGCGCGAGTATTATGTAGGCCAAGCAAAATTTGAAAACAAATCGGGGTCCAGTCAGGGCCTGGTAAGGCTCTGTCATGCCCCCGGTTCAAGCTGAGGAAGAGTCATGATGTCACGACTTCAGAAAACCCGTCTTCGCGGCGCGATAACCCTGCTGGCCCTGGCAGCCTGTCTATGGGTGATGCCGGGATGCAGAGAAAAGAATAACCATCAACAAGCCGGACCGGAGTCACCCGGATTCAACCCGTCACGGTCTATGCCATCTGCAGACGCGCAAATCTCGCAGCCGGTGCCGTCCCAGGGCGAAACGCTTTATACCGGCTCTGCAAACATACATGGCATCGATAGCTTCCAGATGTCCTTTCTTCTCTCGGCAGATAAAAAACAGGTTAGTAATTTCACCATGGTTGTCGAGGGCTTAAGGTACTCTTACCAGCGCGCTCATTCGGAGACTAGAGGCATGGTGGGAAAGATGACCTCACGGTCATACACTTCTTATCCTGTGCAGCCGCGCTCCTCGACGATTACCTTCGGGAACAGCACCCTCACAGGACTGACATTTACCAGCAGCGGCGCTTACGCAACGATGAACTACGTTTACGAGACAGAAGACCGTCCGTCTTCAAGCAGCGCAGGCAGCGGGATCTTTGGTGGAATACCAGAGAGTGGAGAGAAGGTGCTTATTCCATTCCCGTCTGCGCGAATCGTTTTTAAAGCCACTCAGTGAAACCAAGCACGAAGCTGCTCCGCGAGGGGCAAGAAAGGCCAACAATGAGCCAAATAGTAGATCAATTAACGTCCGAAGACTTTGGGAAGACCTTTGATGCAGCGTTGTTCTCTGAATGGAAAAAGAGCGTAGCCGCGCACGAAAAGGCAAGCGTAATAAACATTGTGCTGTTTCTGGCTGGAATGGCGGCATTGGTATTTATTGGAGCGCTTGTGGGCCTGGGCCTGTTTTTCATCCTTGCGTTCGCTGGCCTGGGAATAAGCCTGCCTAAGTGGAAAAAAAGAAGAGACTGCCAATTAGCGCTTGGCGTCAGCAACAGCGACATCAGGCAGGCGGTTACAAAATGCCGCGCCCGGACAAAATGATTGCTCTGTTTTGCCGGTTTTTACCCGCTCCGCAGGGACACGAAAGGAAAGAAAAATGAAGAACAGAATTGTATGGCTGGCCATTCTAGTGATTGCCGCAACCAGCGCCATGTGGCCACAAGGAAATGTTTCCAAACAGAGAAAGACGACGCTCACCGTAAAGGCGGTTCTCATAGGAGAGAATCTTGATGGCGTAAAAGCGCTGAACGTGACGGATGAAAACGGCAAAGCTATCTCGATACAGCTTGCTGATCTGAACGAGTGGCTCGAAAATGCCACGATAGACAATATCACCGTGCCCCGCGGTACACGTTTTTCAACAGATGAAAATGGTGATTTTCGGATAGTTGGTGATGCCAGACTGCAATTCGATTTTAAGGTAAACGGTAAAACATATGCCATTGGGGTAGGAGCCGGAAGCAAACTGGCAGTGCAAAAAACCGCAGATGGAAAATACAACCTGCTTGCTGAAGAGACCGCCAAACTTTCACCGCCACCCGCAACAGGCAAATAGCAATTCTCACTGCATGAAGCTCAAAAAGGAAGGAAGAAGGAAGATGAACAGATTTATTACTGTTGTAGTATGCGCATGTTTTCTGGCGCTTCCGGCATCTTCGCAAAGTAAGGCAAAACCCGCCGCCACCAAGCCGCCTGTTGCAGCCAAACCCGCCGTTAGTGTTGCCAATCTGGTGTTGAACAAGGAATATAGTGCTCAAGGCGTCAAATTCACCGTTCAATCCGTAAAAATCTATAAGGACAGTTATCCTATGGGGATGTTTAGCGGCAGACCCAGTAACCCGGACATGGATCCATCCTATGATGGCGTGTTAGGCATCGAATTGACTCTTACGGCAGGAACCGGCGAGGCCTTCTCGAAACTGGACACCTATCTCATCAACGAGAAAGGCGTACGAAACGTAAAGGAAGATCAGACCGGAATGTCTGGCGAGCACAGCTATACTATCTTGTTTAATGTTCCTATGTCGGCAAGGAAACTTAAACTTGGCATCGGCAGTCTGAAACTGAGTTTGGAGAAGGTTTTAAACGAATCCGAATAATCTACTCCGGTTGACCCCACTTATGCGCGATAATGCCGCGCATGAGTGGGGCACCCAGATCGTTCTACTACTTCTCCGTTGTCCAGCCGACCTTCACGCCGTTGGCGGCGTTCTGTTGTTTGAGCCACTCGTAGAGCGGCGCGAAGTACTCCAGCATCGGACCGGCATCCAGATGATCGCTTCCGGTCATCTGCTTCAGCGTCTGCTGCCACGGCTTTGATTGCCCGGCTTCGAGCATGGCGTTCAGCTTGTCTCCAGCGGCCTTGCTGCCGTAGAAGCTGCACCGGTTCAGCGGACCTTTGTAGCCTGCCGCGTCGCACATCGCCTTGTAGAACTGGAACTGATATACCCGCGCCAGAAAATACCGCACATAGGGGACGTTGCCCGGAATATGGTACTTCGCTCCGGGGTCGAACTCCGCCTCCGACCGCTCCACCGGCGGAGCTACGCCCTGATACTTCTCCCGCAGTGCCCACCATGCCTTGTTGTAGTCTTCGGGCTGCGTCTCGCCGCTGAACGCCTGCCAGCGCCACTTGTCGACCAGCAGCCCAAAGGGCAGAAACGCCACCTTATCGAGCGCCGTGTGCAGCAGCAGCGGAATGTCCCCCTCCGGCGGCGGAACCTTGTCGATCAGACGCAGCCGCATCAGGTAGTCGGGCGTAATCGACAACGCGATAGTGTCGCCGACGGCCTCATGGAAGCCGTCGTTAGCTCCGTTACGGAACATAAATGGCTGATGCCGGTAGGCGCGCTGATAGAAGTTGTGACCCAGCTCGTGATGAACCGTCGTGAAGTTGTCGGCATCGACCGTGATACACATCTTGATGCGCAAATCCTGTTCGTTGTCCACGTTCCAGGCGCTGGCGTGGCAGACCACGTCGCGATCGCGCGGGCGTATGAGCATCGACCGCGTCCAGAAGCTCTCGGGCAGCGGATCAAGCCCCAGCGAGGTGAAGAATCCTTCACCGTACTTGGCCATCTTCTTCGCGGCTTCGAGATCGGAGACCGGCCCGATCTGCCGCTTCAGCGCCGCGGCCAGATCGTACATCTTGTAACCGGCCTCGGAATCCGTCGGCGGAGGAGCAACGAGATCATAGATATTTCCCCACTCCTGCGCCCACATATTTCCCAGCAGGTGTGCCGGAATCATTCCGTCGGGCCGCTCCGCCGCTGCGCCGTACTTCTGAATCAGCTTGTAGCGAACATAGGCGTGCAGTTCCCTGTAGAGAGGCTTAAGCTGCTTCCATGTCCGCTCCAGATATAC